>JAFAJU010000392.1 GCA_019236035.1 Verrucomicrobiota bacterium
TGGCCGTAGCCTGCCTCAAATGGTTCAGCGATGAATTTGGCGTATGTTTCAGTTGCGGTGGCCTCGTCTTTGCTGAGGCTTTTGGGCATCTCGAAGCGTCCTAAACGAACGGGCATATGCATATCAGGTAGTCTCTGCCGGGTTACCCCTGGCGCGTGCGGTTAAGGGCCAGGCGGCCGAAACCCAGGGACCAACGGCGATTTTTTGTCTCGCGCGGAGCCCGCAGTCAGCCACAGAGGCGCAACCATGTCAAGGCGAAATCGTGTTTTTGCCTTGACCGGCGGAGCCTGTTTCCAGACCTTTTTTTCTTGGTTGACGTACCGGCAGCGCCTACGCTTGCCCAATCCGCTCCCCCTATGGAGAAAACGATTTGCATAATTGGGGCATTCGACACCAAAGGCGAAGACTTCTCGTTCTTGCGTGACCAAATCCTGAAACATGGTGAGCAAGCGCTGACGGTGAATATTGGGATTTTGGGCACTACGACCCTGTTCGGCGTTGACTTTGAGGCCGGCGACGTCCTAAAGGCTGCCGGACTGAGTCTTGAAAATATTCGCGCCCGCAAAGATAAGGCCGAGGCGATGAAAGCCCTGGACCAAGGCAGCCCGAAACTGATCCGTGCACTCTACGACCAGGGTAAATTTGATGGGATTATCGGCATGGGTGGTTCGGGCGGCTCGTCAATCATAGCATCGGCGATGCGCGCGCTCCCGATCGGTGTACCCAAGGTCCTCGTCTCAACGGTTGCGTCTGGCGATGTCTCGTTTTACATCAGAGGCAAAGACATTACCATGATTCCTTCCATCGTCGACGTGGCCGGCTTGACCCGAGTCTCGCGCTTGATCTACGCACGCGCGGCTGGAGCCATTAGCGGCATGGTAGAAACCGAAGCGCCCGCCACAACCCTAGATCGCCCGATCATCACGGCTTCGATGTTTGGCAACACGACCGATTGCGTGCAGGCCTGCTCCAAGTCCTTGTCTGCGAAAGGGTTCGAAGTCATGGTCTTTCACGCCACGGGTTCGGGCGGACGTGCCATGGAAACCCTGGTGGCAGACGGCCTGGTCGAGGCAGTCTTGGACATAACCACAACCGAGTGGGCAGACGAAATTTGCCATGGCATCTTCAGCGCCGGACCTGAGCGACTTAGTGCTCCGGGACAACGCGGCATTCCCCACCTGATCGTTCCAGGATGCGTCGACATGGCCAATTACGGCGCACCTGCAACCGTGCCGGAGAAATACCGGCTCGAAAAACGATTGTTTTATGAATGGAATCCGTCGGTGACATTGATGAGGACGAACGTCGCGGAAAACCGGCGGATGGGGGAAATATTTGCGCAAAAAGCCAATGCTGCGAAAAGTCCAGTCGCGTTTCTCATCCCGCTGCGTGGTGTCTCGATGCTGGATGGAGATGGGCAACCTTTTTGCGATCGGGAGGCCGATCGGGCGATGTTTAACGCGATCAAGGCCAACCTGAAACCGGAAATACCTGTCGTCGAGGTCGACCTGAACATTAACGACCCGGCCTTTGCCGCACGAGCAGTCGATATGATGCTCGCATTAATTCAGAAAAAAGAGAAATCCTAGCCGGGAGATTGCTGACCGATGCAGGCCCAGATCTAACGTCGAGCAAAGCGGATATCCGGAAACGCCAACATCGGGCTATCCAAAACCGAAGCGCAAACCCAAAACTCAAAACCCAAAACTCAAAACCCAAAACCCAAAACCCAAAACCCCAAACCCCATACCCTCCATGCCTTACACGAGACGGGAGATTCTGGATAGACTGGGCCAAATAATCGCCAGGGGGCTTCCGATTATCGGTGGTGGCGCCGGGACAGGGATTTCGGCGAAATTCGAAGAGGTTGGCGGTGTCGATCTGATCGTCATTTATAACAGCGGCCGATACAGAATGGCGGGACGTGGTTCACTCTCCGGTCTGATGCCGTATGGTGATGCTAACGGAATCGTGATGGAGATGGCGTCTGAAGTGCTCACGGTCGTCAAACACACCCCGGTCCTGGCTGGTGTCTGCGGCACTGATCCATTTCGACAAATGCCATTATTCCTGAAGCAGGTCGAAGCTGCGGGGTTTTCCGGGATTCAGAACTTCCCAACGGTCGGCCTGATCGATGGACTGTTTCGCCAGAATTTGGAAGAAACCGGTATGGGGTATGGCCTCGAGGTTGAAATGATCCGCCTCGCGCGCGAGATGGATCTGTTTACCAGCCCGTATTGCTTCAATCCGGATGAAGCCACGGCAATGGCGCAAGCGGGTGCGGACGTTATTGTCGCGCATCTCGGACTCACCACAAAAGGTTCCATCGGAGCGACCACGGCAGTCACGTTGGAACGAGCACCCGAGAAGGTCCAAGAAATCGCCGACGCCGCAAAGCGGGCAAATAAGGAGGTGATCGTCTTATGCCACGGCGGCCCAATCTCCGAGCCGGAGGACGCCGAGTACGTGTTGCAAAGAACAGCGGGCGTGCACGGATTTTACGGCGCCTCGAGCATGGAACGGCTCCCGGTTGAAAAAGCGATCACAGAAACGCTGAAAGCGTACAAGGCCATTCGACTGAAGAAGTGAGAAGGGGAGAAGGCAGCTAAATAAGCAGCCTGCGTTCCTTCACGCCATCCCCTCCTGAACCCCTGCACTCCTGACTCCTTCCCAAAAGCTTACGACCGGCCATCCTCGGACATCTTGTGGATCAAATACCAGAAATAGAAAACGTAGAACTCCCACATCCAGCGTCGTTCGTAATCTGCTAACCGGGTAATCTCGACCGTGGCTATCCAGGGACAGCTTCCCGGGACGGCAGGCGGCGACCTAGTTTCGAAGTAATCCGAGCTTCCTGAACTAAACTTTTCTGTTGCTTGCTTCCAAGTGAGATATTCCGCTTGTTGCTCAATGCAGAAGCATGCCCAGCTGAGACGGATCTGGCCTACTCCCACGAGATTTCGACGAAATTCGAATTCGCCCGATTTTTTGCCAGGATTTGCCGTGGTATAGAGCCAATAGTTGCTATTGGAGGGGATTTCGACCGGGCCAGGCAGAAGATCGGCTTGCTCGAATTGGGCCCAATGCCAGTCGGTAAAATGGTGCCGCTCACATTTCTTCAGCTCACCCGTGTTCATCGCGAGGTGCCAGAGCCAATTGCGCATGTCCAAGACTAACGCACAGGCAATGACCCTGCCACGGGGCGGTAAGCTAACCGCTCTTCTGCCGTTGCCAACTACATCAATGTAACCCCAATCGAATTTTGGACTTGTTTCGCTATGCGTGCAGAGAGCGCTTGTTTGGGGCGCTCCCCGGCTTCCGGCCGCTCGCTCCTGAACTCCTGGACTCCTGTAACTCCTGACTCCTGAACCCCTGACTCCTGAACCCCTGACTCCTGAACTCCTGAACTCCTGACTCCTGAACTCCTGAACTCCTGAACTCCTGACTCCTGAACTCCTGACTCCTCGCTCATTTAAAAACGATCGGGATAATCAGAATCGCCAAAATGTTCGCCACTTTGATCATCGGATTGATGGCAGGTCCGGCCGTGTCCTTGTATGGATCCCCGACAGTATCGCCGGTAACGGCTGCCTGGTGCGCCGGTGATCCCTTCCCACCATGGTTGCCTTCCTCGATGTATTTTTTGGCGTTGTCCCAGGCACCGCCGCCCGACGTCATGGAGATCGCCACAAACAATCCGGTCACGATCGTCCCGACCAACACGGCTCCCAAAACCACATACCCGAAAAATGATGCAACGACGACAAACAAGACCGGAAGCAGTGCCGGAACAATCATTTCTTTCAGCGCTGCCTTCGTCACGATGTCAACGCAGTTTCCATATTCGGGAGTCTCGGTCCCAGTCAAAATGCCCGGTTTAGCCTGGACCTGACGCCGGACCTCTTTTACAACCGCACCGGCAGCCTTGCCCACGGCCTGCATACTGAATGAGCTGAAAAGGAACGGTAAAAGACCGCCAATGAACAAACCGATGACGACCTGAGGCTGCTCCAGAGAGTAATCGGAAGACTGCATTTCGCGTCCACCGACCGCCGAGAAGTGGGCTCTCAGTTCAGAGACATACGAACCGAATAGAACAAGTGCGGCGAGTCCGGCGGAAGCAATCGCGTACCCTTTGGTAACCGCTTTCATCGTGTTCCCGACCGCATCAAGCTCGTCGGTGATCGCTCTGGTCGATTTGGGCAGATCGCTCATTACCGCGACGCCGCCCGCGTTGTCTGTGATAGGGCCAAAGGCATCTAGCGAAATAATGATTCCCGCCATGGAAAGCATACTCATAACGGCGATCGCGATTCCATAGAGCCCGGCGCAGTAGTAACTTGAGATAATTGCCAATCCAATAAAGAGCACCGGCAAGGCGGTTGCCTGCTGGCCAATAGCCAGCCCGGCAATGATATTGGTGGCATGACCCGTCTCCGACGCCAGAGCAATCTTCCGGACGGGTCTGAACGAAGTCGATGTGTAATAGTTCGTGATGGTAACAATGATCCCTGTCATCACCAGTCCGATCACAGCTGACAGATACAGTTGGTCAGGAGTGTAAGTAGATTGACCAATCTGAATCGCCCCGGGAAACAGTAGTTTCGTGGCCGGCCAATAAAGAATCGCCGAGACTAGGCCGTTCACGGTGACCGCCTCGACGAGCACCTGTGTTGGATTGGTTTCCCGGAAGTTAACCCACCAGATACCCGCGATCGCTCCGATCACCGAAATGCCTCCGAGCAGAAATGGGAATACCACTGCTTCCGGAGATTTAGGAATGGTCAGAAAGCCGACCAGAATCGCTCCGATCACACTGACCGCATAAGTCTCGAAAACATCAGCAGCCATCCCTGCACAATCGCCGACGTTATCTCCAACGTTATCCGCGATCGTAGCGGGGTTTCGGGGATCGTCTTCTTCGAGGTTACTTTCAATTTTGCCGACTAAATCTGCCCCAACATCTGCCGCCTTGGTATAGATTCCGCCTCCCAGCCGGGCAAAAACACTAATCAAGCTGGCACCGAGGGCCAAACCCACCAAGCTGCTCACCGCCTGTTCCTGGCTTCCCAGAATGGCCTCTCCCATCTTGTAGTAGAGGCCGACTGCCAGCAAAGCCAGCCCGACGACCAGCAGTCCCGTCACGGCTCCGCCGTTAAAGGCCACACGAAGAGCTGCATGCTTCGAGTTCATCGCCGCTTGCGCGGTTCGACAGTTCGACAAGACGGCGATACGCATCCCAACGTAGCCTGCTGCCATCGAACAAGCAGCCCCGATCAGGAAGCCAAAGGACGTATAAAACCCTTTCGCAAAGATCAGAATTACGAAGATTATCGCTGCGATTAGCCCGACCGAAGCGATCTGCCGATTCAAATAAGCCTTCGCCCCTTCTTGGACCGCCCCGGCGATCTGACGCATGCGTTCATTACCGGGTGAACAGGAGATCACCAATCGAATCAGATAATACGCGAAGCCGAGACCCACCAGCGCACACAGCAGCGCCAACCAAACACCGGACCGCAAAAGCAAAGCTGCCAAAAACGGGACAATCATATTTCAACTAAGAAGAAGGGAACTAGTGGCTGACCAACTGGACTTTTGCAACCTGCAACGCAATCATTTTCTCACGTGGCTCAGGATTGCTTTCTGCGCATGCAGTCGGTTTTCGGCTTGGTCGAAGATTGTCTTGGCATGCTTCTCCAAGGTCTCTTCGGTGATCTCTTTTCCGCGGTATGCGGGCAGACAGTGTAGCACGAGAGCTCCGGAAGCCGCTCGAGCCACCAGTTGTTCGTTTATCTGAAACGACTCAAGTTCCCTGAGGCGTTCGGTGCTTTCGTTTTCAAACCCCATGCTTACCCAAACGTCGGTATAGAGAACGTCCGCCCGGTCAGCGCCGGCAATGGGATCATCGGTGACGATGATTTTCCGATTTGTGAGTCTCGCCAAGAGCGAAGCGTCCGGTCGATAGTTCCCTGGAGCCGCAATTCTTAGTTCGAACCCGAGCCGCTCGGCGGCCCAAATCCAGGAACGCGCGACATTGTTGTTGCCGTCGCCTACGAAGCACACAATCAAATCGTTCAGGCTCCCGCGCTTTTCCAGTATGGTCAGAAGGTCAGCTAAGATCTGGCAAGGATGTTCCTCATCAGTCAACGCGTTAATCGTCGGAATCAGGCCATATTCGGCAAATTTCTCAACATCAAGCTGAGCAAAGGTTCGTATCACCGTGCCGTGAACCATCCGCCCAAGAACCCGGGCCGTATCGATGATCGGTTCTCCTCTGCCCAATTGAATATCGTTTTGCGAAAGGAATATGACGCTTCCCCCGAGTTCGCGGATGCCAACTTCAAAACTGACTCGCGTGCGAGTCGATGGCTTACTGAAGATCAGCGCCCAGGTTTGTCCGCAGAGAGGCCGCTCCGAAGGGTTGTCCCGATCTGCCTTAATTTTCGTCGATAACGTCAGCAGATTCGTGAGTTCTTCACCGGTCTGGGATTCAATCGAAAGAAAATGCTTTATCATGAAACTATCGCCGCCAGAGTCCTGCTGAGGATTAACACGGCCTCATCGATTTCCTCCCTCGACACGATTAGCGGAGGCAACCAGCGGATCACTGACGGGCCTGCTGGCACCGTAAGGAGGCCGTTTTGCATTAACTCAGTCACGACTGTCTGGGAAGGCGTTTTTCCGCTCGCACCCAGGGCACCAAACTCCCCTCCCAGCTCAATTCCCAGCATCAAACCCATACCGCGGACTTCTTTTATTCCCAGGATAGCCGCGAGCTTCTGTTTTGCGTAATCGCCCTGGGCCCGGGCATTTGCTAGCAATCCGTCCCCTTCAATAGTGTTCAAAACCGCCAAAGAGGTTGCGCAAGCGAGGGGCGTCCCCCCGTAGGTCGTACCATGACTCCCCGGTTGCAATAGATCACACAGGTCAATCGCGCCACCCGCCAGGCGTTGAATCTCCCTCTTGCGAATCCAGGTAGCCCCCAATGGGAATCCGCCGCCGATCCCTTTTGCCCAGCTCACCGTGTCCGGCACGAAATCCTCTTCCACAATCTCTTTCCACCCGCACCAGTTTCCCAGACGACCCAGTCCACACTGGATTTCATCCAGCATGAGAAGCATTCCATGCCGGTCGCAAATACTTCGCAACCCCAGCAGGAATTCTCTACTAGCGGGATAAATGCCACCCTCGCCTTGGACCGGTTCGACGAGAATGGCCACAGTTTCGCCGGTTATCGCCTTTTCAACGGCGTTCAAGTCATTGAATGGCAGATGATTAAACCCAGCCAGCAATGGAGCGAACCCCTGTTTGACCTTCTCTTGACCCGTCGCCGATATCCCTGCCATGGTTCGCCCGTGAAAGGATCGGTGAAAAGTCAGGATTTCAAATCTCGGTTTGTCACCGGCCGCGTTCCCTGTGCACTCATTCCCAAATTTTCGTGCCAGCTTGATCACTGTCTCATTGGCTTCGGCACCGCTATTGGAGAAAAAAACCTTGCCTGCCGAGCCAACGATCCCGACGAGTTTACGGGCCAGTTCGGCTTGAGGACGTGTAAAATAAAGGTTCGAAGTGTGAATCAACTCCCGTGCCTGCCGATCCAGCGCCTCGATGATTCGCGGATGTGCGTGGCCGAGAGTGGAGACGGCAATACCCGCTCCGAAATCCAAATACTCTTTCCCATCCTCATCCCACACGCGGGAACCCTCTCCGCGAACCAAAACAACATCGTACCGGCCGTAACTAGGCACGACGAACTCTTCGAAGAGCTGCTGAGTCTCTGAGTCTATGGCTGTCATCGGAAAATACGGAGGATAGCCTGTCGCACCTATTCGTACAAGCGTAGGGATGCGGTCGTCACCGGACGCCGTTGCCGACCGCCGGCTTCCATTCGCCTTCACTGGCGAACGCTCGCGAGTGCGCCAAACAGACCAACGAACACCGCATGCTTTCGGGTTGACAGCCAGCTCTATGAAGTCTTATAAGAGCCCCGGCTTAATTATTTCGTGATTCGAAGAAATTCGGTGGCAAATCGCCCTTATTCTCGACTTGCCACTGATCGTTTCAGCACAAAGAATTAAGCTGTTAACCTGTCCTCCAGCACGACCACTTAACATTACCAAACTTCAAAATTCGAAGGAGTTGCCACTATCATGCGCATCAAGTTCCCCCATCTCTTGCCGATCGTAGCCGCGCTAGCGACTACGATGTCGGTCGGGTTCGCTACCGAGCTCGATCTCTGGTTTACGCCGATGGCGTCCGAGGGTCCGATGAAAGAACCCCTCCTTAAATGGATGAAAGACACTCTCCCAAAGGAGCTGCCCGGCGTGACCGTCGGTGATAACTATGGACCCCCGATTTATCAGGACGGCCAGCAAAAGTTCATTGTGCAAGGGCGCAAAGGAAAGCCAGACGTAATCGAGGCGGTTCTGGAAGGGATGATTGCCTACCAAAGAGCCGGTCTGCTCGCCCCGGTCGATGATCTTTTTAACAAATGGCCAGACAAGGACCAATTCATCCCGAGTACGATCAAAGCGCTGACTCTCAACGGTAAACTCTACGGTGTGCCGTACAACACGAACGTGCGAGTCCTGCTCTATCGGAAAGATTTGTTCCAGAAATACGGGATGACTCCTCCAAAAACCTGGGACGAAATGCTTCAGGACGCGGCTACGATCTCGGCGAAAGAATCGGGGGTCGCGGGCCTCGGGCTTACGACTAAGAATGGAAGTGTGAGAACATTTCAGGAATTCATTTCCTTTTTCTTCCAGGCTAACAACGGGGAGAACCCGTACAAGTATGATGACGCCGGCAAGAAGTGGGCGATGAATACTTCGCCCGAAAAGTTGGGAGAGGTTCTCAAGCTGTATAGCGATTGCTTTTTCGCCGGCAATCCATCCGCCGTGAACCAGAACACACGCGGAAACGATTATCAGGCGACCGACACCGACTATGTTTCCGGCAAGAGCGCCATGGTGCCAATGGGCCCGTGGATCTATCAGTATCGCGCAAATGGAGAGGTCGCGAAGAAAATCCTGGAGGAGGAAACCGGCGTGCTCCCGCTTCCCCTTCCACCGGGTGGAGTTCAGGCGACCTACCTGGAAGTCAAGCCAATCTCCATCAACGCTTTCTCCAAAGAAAAGGATGCAGCCTGGGATCTCGTCAAGGCGCTTACGAGCAAGGAGTTTGTTGCCAATGCCAACCGGATCGAGGGCGTCAATCCGCCTCGCAAGGATGTCGCGGAGTTACCTGAGTTCAAAAATGACTGGTGGGAGCAAGCCTTTATCGCACAGTTACCGACCGGAGTCGCACTGGCCCCGATCAATTGGGGACTTGTCATAAACGACATCACGGAAGCAATGCAAAAGGCGATCTACAAAAATCAGACGCCCGAAGATGCCGGAAAGGAGCTTTACAATACGCTCGATCAAAGGGCTAAAAACAATCAGCTATAATTTTCCTTAAAAGGGCGGAGCTCTGCGGCTCAGGCAGTCTTCGCCCTAGAACGCGACGTAGCGCGTCCTGCCAAACGATCTGGTAGGGCCAAGGACTTCGGCGAACTCCGTCGAGCCGTTCACCTTGGCCTTGTCGCGCCTTGGTAGGGCCAAGTTTCACCTTGGCCTTTGGCG
>JAFAJU010000548.1 GCA_019236035.1 Verrucomicrobiota bacterium
CACAGATTCCAACACTCACACAAAGTGGCTTTCTCGGGCTGCTCCTGGAACGGCCACGCTACAAGGCGGCCAAACTAGCCCGGCGTCGCGCCTGGTGGAAATCCGTATTCGCCGCTCCCCGCAACCTATGCGTTGGTATTTGGCGAGCGCTAGCGATCTCTGAGCTCCGCCGCCCGGTTCAACACACCGAGGGTGCTATTCAACGCCAAGCTTAACCTTAGCGATGTCAGACAAAATCCGCAGCTACACAGAATTACGGGCATTGATCCGTGTTTCACTACGGAATCAAAACCCCGAGTGGGTTAAACCGAACGGCGACTCGCCCCTCTGTGATTCGTACGAGGCTCGATTTGCCGAGTTGCTTGGACTTTTAGGGCCCGCGAAACACGCGAAAGGCCGCGAAAGATTCGGAGATAGGTAGAGCCGGCGATATTCTGTTTCCATTCGCGTTCTTTGGCGTGTTTGGCGGGCAATCCATGTCTTTAAGGCCCGCGAAACACGCTAAGATTCGGAGCCGACTCCGGTCGTCAGATCGCATCGCGCTGGCAGCGCGAACGGAGAACGGTTAGAGTTGGCGTTGAATGAAGCAGGCAAGTGTCGAAGCGAGTCGGGTAGCGGTGCGGCGCAAACCCCGATTGCCGAGGCCCCTTTCTGCGATTCAGCGCTATGGCTTGGCAGCGCTTTCCGTCTCTGTAGCGCTCGGCGCAGCGCTCCTGCTGGCACGCTTCCAGTTTCGCGATGTGGAGGTTCCACTTTTCCTGTTTGCTGTTGCCGTGGTCGCCTGGTATGGAGGGCCTGGGGCAGCTGCGCTGACGCTATTGCTCTCATGCGTGAGCTTCGACTACTTCTTCGTCGAGCCTCTTTACTCGCTCGCTATCTCACTCTCTGCTCTCCCTTACTTTCTTGTGTTCGTCTCCTTCGCATCGCTGGTCACTTGGTTCAGCGTGGTTCGGCGCCGCGTCGAAGCACAGCTTCGCCAAGCTCGTGACGACCTCGAAATCGAAGTGGCGGAACGAACTCAGCAGGCCAGCTTGCTGAATCTCACACACGATTCCATTTTCGTCCGCGATATGAACGACGTCGTCACTTACTGGAATCTGGGAGCTCAGGAGTTGTACGGCTGGACGGCGGAGGAAGCGATTGGCAAGCGCGCGCACGACCTTTTGCCGACGGTCTTTCCGGCGCCCATCGAGGAGATTCGCGCGGAGCTGCTGCGCTCTGGGCGTTGGGACGGCGAACTCGATAAGACCAGGGCTGACGGAACCCAGATAGCAGTAGCCAGCCGATGGTCGTTGCGACGAGACGAGCAGGGGCGGCCCGTTGCGATCCTGCAAACGGAAAATGACGTCACTGAGCGCCAGCGCCGGATGCAGCAAATTGGTGCCCTTAACGAGGAACTGGGCAAGCGAACCGGTGAGCTTGAGGCCACTAATAAGGAATTGGAGGCTTTTGCTTATTCCATATCGCATGACCTCCGCGCGCCCCTTCGCCATATGGCCGGATTCACACAGCTTCTGCAAAAGAGTACAGCCTCGGTTCTAAGTGAGAAAAGCCAACGATATTTGAAGATGATCCTGGAATCGGCGCAACGGATGGGCAACCTGGTCGACGACCTGCTAGCCTTTTCCAGGATAGGTCGAGCGGAGACCCATAAGACGACGGTCGACCTGGAAAAGGTCGTGCAAGAAGCTTTGGGCGAAGTTCGGCAGGACACCGGTGGGCGCGATATGGTTTGGAAGGTGGGCGACTTGCCCCCCTGCTACGGAGACCGTTCTATGCTTAGGCTTGTGTTCGTCAATCTAATTTCTAACGCAGTAAAATTCACACGTACGCGTGCGCAGGCTGAGATCGAAATAGGATGCCTAAAGCAAGAACAAGAACAGGTGGTCGCGTTCATTCGAGACAATGGAGTCGGATTTGACATGAAATATGTTAATAAACTATTCGGTGTGTTCCAACGCCTCCACGCACAGGAGGCGTTTGAGGGAACCGGCATTGGGCTGGCTACGGTTCAGCGCATTGTGCATCGACATGGAGGCAGGGTCTGGGCTGAGGGTCAGGTGGATCAGGGCGCAACCTTTTATTTCTCACTTCCAAATCACAGAGAATCTAACTTATGAGCAGCTTTGGACGAATCCTGTTAGTTGAAGACGACCCGAAAGACGTGGAGCTTACCCTGACGGCCTTGGAGGAGTATAACCTGGCAAACGAGGTCGTGGTGACTCGCGACGGCGAGGAAGCTCTGGATTATCTTTATCGCCGGGGTAGCTTCGCGACTCGCTCGAATGGAAATCCCGCCGTCCTGCTCCTTGATCTCAAATTACCCAAGGTCGATGGACTAGAGGTGCTGCAGCAGGTCAAATCGGATTCGAAGCTGCGATTGGTTCCCGTGGTGGTACTGACCTCGTCCCGCGAAGAAAGAGACATGGTAGCAAGCTACCGGCTGGGCGTGAATGCCTACGTTGTGAAGCCGGTGGATTTTCACGAGTTTGTGAACGCCATCAAGGAACTAGGGGTTTTCTGGGCAATTATTAACGAGCCGCCGCCAGGAAGCATAAAAACGAACTAGGGGCCTCCCCGCGCAATCACATGCTATTTCGGGGACCGGACACTAACCTGGAAATGAAACCTGAGCTGCGGATTCTGTATCTTGAAGATGACCCCAAGGACGCAGAACTTGTCGAGGAAACGCTTGCGACCGATGGTATCAGGTGCCGGGTCATGCGTGTTGAAACCAAGGCTGATTTCATTACGGCACTCGAAAAGGGCGGCATTGACTTGATTCTCGCGGACTATACCCTGCCGTCATTCGATGGCCTGTCTGCCTTGAAGATCGCGCAGGAAGGCTGGCCGCAGGTGCCATTGATCTTTGTTTCCGGAACCTTGGGCGAAGAAGTGGCAATTGAGGCACTCAAGATCGGCGCGACGGATTATGTTTTCAAGACGCGGCTGTCCAGGATCGTGCCCTCCGTGCAAAGGGCGTTACGCGAAGCCGAGGAACGAATTGGTCTCAGCCGAGCCGAAGAAGCCTTGCGACGAAGCGAAGTTTACTTGGCCGAGGCGCAGAAACTAAGCCACACGGGCAGTTTCGGCTGGGATGTTTCCAGTGGCAAAATTTACTGGTCGCAGGAGACGTTTCGCATATTTGGATGCGAGCCTCCGGCTGAACCTTCGTTGGAGCTCGTACTTCACCGAACTCACCCGCAAGACAGAGCGCTGGTTCGTCGGTTAATCGATCGCATTGTGCAGAATAGGAAGGATTTCGACTTTGAGCATCGGTTGCTGATGCCTGATGGATCGGTGAAATACCTCCGCGTGGTGGGGCGCCCCTCAAAAGAGGGGTCAGGCGGCTTTGAATTCGTCGGAGCGGTTACAGACGTCACTGAGCGGAAGCAAGCGGAAGAAGAGCTGCGGCAAAAAGAGGTTTCTTTGCGCGAAGCGCAAACCGAACTGGCTCATGTCAGCCGGGTAACGACGCTGGGAGAGTTGGCAGCGTCCATTGCCCACGAGCTCAACCAACCGCTAACGGGGATGGTCACTAACGCCAACGCCGGACTACACTGGCTGGCCGGAGATGCACCTAACCTCGCCGAAGTCCGCGAAGCGATTCACCGCATTATTCGCGATGGGAATCGGGCGGGAGAGGTGATCTCGCGAGTGCGGGCTCTATTTAAGAAGGCTCGCATGGCGAAGGAACGGTTGGACCTGAACGAGGCTATCGAAGAAGTCGTCATCCTCACCCAGAACGAGGTGCAGAGAAAGAACGTGGCACTCCGGATGGAGCTAGCTGCTGATCTACCTGCTGTAATGGGCGATCGAGTACAATTACAGCAGGTGGTCATGAACCTGATTCTGAACGCCGTCGAAGCTATGGACAGTGTGGAGGACCGTGACCGCGAGTTGGTCGTCAGGACCGAGCGCGGCGAGGGTGATGAGGTCCGGGTGACCGTGCGAGACTCGGGAGTCGGCTTTGACCCGCTGAACGCCGAACGCATCTTCCATGCTTTTCATACAACCAAGCCCGGCGGCTTGGGTATGGGGCTTGCGATCAGTCGTTCCATTATTGAATGGCATGGCGGCCGGCTGTGGGCCGAACCGAACGACGGTCCCGGCGCGACTTTCCAGTTTACCCTTTGAGGGATCGGGAGAAACCCGTGCTATTGCGCACCAGACTCGGGACCAAATGGCCATGGTCTATCGAAGTTCCGAGTCTCTGAGTTATAGGTTGCCGGGCCGATGGTCACATTGTCGCCGGTCTGAAGCTTTCTGACCCTGGCACTTTGAAGGTTGACGATTGATTGAGCTCCGGCCGTCCCAGCCACTTCGGAGCACCCGGCAAACCCCGACGAGTAGATCACCGGAGCCATCAGGATTAGTCGGGTAATGCATTTCTCAGCTTTCATATTCCTTACTACCAAAAGGGAGGCTGAAGCTAGTTGTACGTCACGATTAATGGCCGCGGTTTTGCTCTTGGGCCGCTGGAAACTACTGGAATGTTGCAACCTTGATGGCCTTCGTTTTCTGATCGTTTACCTTTCGCGATCGTCT
>JAFAJU010000566.1 GCA_019236035.1 Verrucomicrobiota bacterium
TGGATTCTGAGGTCGCTTGGCCATCGTGTCCCGTATTTCGCCGGCATGCGAGTTTGGCTCACTTCCGAGTCGTTGCGCTGGCTCCCGGGAAACATCTGGGGATTTTGTTCCCGGGTCGATGGCGCCCGGGCTCTGGGTGTTCCAGCAACCATTGCGTCGATCAGTTTGCCTGTTGAGTTAATTGTGACCATCGCGTCCTGGAGCATCGTGGCCTTAGTGAGCCTCTTCCCATCGGGAGCCGGAGATCGTCTCCTGGAGTCAAGAGCGAATTGGCTCCCGATGCTATGCGCAGCTGTCATTGCGGGTCCAATAGCACTGATGGTCGCATGGCCGGCTCTTACTCGGCAATCCTGGCTCAGGACCGGCCTGGAGCGTGCGCAAGCGCTTTGCAAAGTGCGATTCAATCGAGGTTCACTCGTACGTTCTGGGCTCTTTTACATAGCCTTAAATGCGATTAACGGTTTGGGTTTCTGGCTCATCCTAGCCGGCATGGGCTATGGGCCTACTGTTAGTCCCGCCCTCGCGATCTGTGCAAACGCAGTCGGTTGGCTGATTGGCTTTTTCGCTATAGGAGTTCCAGGAGGAATTGGCGTGCGTGAGGCTGGTGCAGCGTTCTTTCTTGCCTCGGTTATGCCCTGGCAGGAGGCCGTGCTCGCGGGCGTCTTATGGCGAGTTGTACAAATTGTCGCTGAACTCGCTTCATTGTTCCCCTGGCTCTTCGTAAGGGGAATCGGAGGGAAGGCTAAGATCGCTGCAATAACAGTGAATTCTAATTAGACACAGATTGCTATGAAAGGTCCCCTGTCTACGCAAGACCGTCTCTTAGGATTCGCAGTGATTGTGACCGGGTTAATTGTGGCCGCTGGGGCATTTGTCCTGTGGCCTGCATACACTAACCCGGTAAGCCGTTTATACACCTCCGCCATTGGGTATTTGAAAGTCCAACGTTTGTTAGGAATCCAGATGGAGGCCAAAGCGGAGCGTCCGGTATGGCATGATTTTGAAATCCCATTGCTTGGGCAGGGCACGATTCAATGCAATTTCTACAATGTGCCGGTGGTGCCAACGGCGCGAGTAACAACTTTGCACGTCGAAGAAGGAGACGAAGTAAAAGAAGGGCAGCTCCTCGCCGAACTTGATGAAACTACCGCGACTCTGAGTCGGGATTCTGCTCGGGTCGCCGTCGCCTCCGCAATTGCCGAGCGGTTTAGAGTGGAAGCGGGTTCGATGAATGCGTTGGTTGCGGAACGTCCGGAAAAGGATCGCATTTCTGTTGAAGGCCTTGCGAAGGTTTTGAAAGAAGCCGAGACGAAGGTGGAAATGTATCGGCGGCTCCGTGCCACCGGCGCCGCCTCCCTCTTGGAACTGGACAACGCTGAAATGGAGCTAGCCCATGCCCAGACCAACTACAATGAGGCACAAATCAGCGCGGGCATGTCTGTGAAGGGTCTTCCCCAGAGCAGGGAAATCGCTCAGAATGCGATTAACAGCGCCGAGAATGCCCTTCAGCAACGCCAGGAAGCGCTGAAATACTACAAGATTGCGGCGCCGGCTAGCGGGGTTGTCGACCGCATCTTGATACGCGAAGGTGAATACAATCAGAGCGTCGGCAACCCTGGATTCATCATCGCTTCCGGGATGTGGTTTGAAGCGGACTTCGATCAACGAGCAGTTGCGGAGGTTCATGAAGGGATGGAAGCGACAGTCAACCTTGAGGCTTATCCCGGGCGCTCTTTGCGCGCGACCGTAGAGAGAGTCATTCCGATCGTGACATTCAACGCCGGCGGACCGGAAGCGATCAGTCCGGTCCGTCCCCTCGGAACAGGTTCCCCGGAATGGCCGGCCACCTTTAAAGTGCGGCTGCATGTTCAGGCCGACGGCGTAAAGCTTGCTCCCGGGATGACCGGCCTGGCTCGATTAATTTGCCTTCGCCGCAGGGCGTTAGCCGTCCCGCGTGATGCGGTCTCATCGCTGAGCGCCGGCAAAGGTGTGGTCCGCATCGCCGATGATTCCGGGCATCATACGAGCAGGTTAGTGTCCCTGGGCGAAGTGGACGACCGCTTCGTTGAAATTACTAAGGGCTTGGATTCCTCGACCTGGGTGCTCCGGCCAAATCCGCGTTTTCTACGAGACGACGACAAGATCCGGATCACCCGAATCATGGCGTCTCAGGACTAATTCGAAAACAGCTCGGAATATGCCTCTCCTCCTACTCATGATTTCGCGTCTTGTCGCGGCGGGATTGCTGCTGCTCAGTCTGGTACTACCGTGGCTTCGAGTCCCCGTCAGTGTATTAGAGAAAGCGAACGGTGGATATTCGGCGATTTACCGAGAACCGGTTTCAACCGCCGTCTTCAAAGTTTTTGTTCTCGGGGTATTCTTGGCGGCCGGGTGTATCGGATTCCAGAGAAGACGCGCAGGGTCGCCCGGTTTAGCTGTAGCGATGAGGGTTGGCGCTTGCCTCGTGCTGGTTGCGCTCGGCATAGCCTATCCCGCTCTGACTATTCAACGCTGCGCGGCGTTTTCAGCACATGCGGAATGGCTGCAGGCACAGAACGCCAGCCTTATCAGTGAGGCGGTGACCGCGCAGGAATACGATTACCAATCAGGAGAACCGCTACTTGACGTAGCCCAGGTCATTCCAGCCTCCTTTGCCGCGCTTCCGGTACCTAGCGTTACCTCTTTCTGGGACGTGCACCTGAGTAAGCTGGACCCGGTCCTGATGTGGCTAGGTCTATCGCCGGGGTTCTGTCAATTCGCTTCCCTTGGGTGGTTCTGCGCAATCTTTGGTTCCTTCCTTTTGGCGGTTTCGTTTTTGCGAATTCAGGAAAAGGGCGGCGCGCACCCGAAGAGCCCTAAAGCAGCGTACAGCATAGTTCCGCTTTTTATGGCCGGCACCTTTCTGCTCTATCTCCTTATTATGGCCCCTGTGATCATGGCGGGACGTGAACTGGCAGAGGCTCGCACAGCGGTTGCTAATGGAAGTTTTAGCGAGTCGCTACACCATCTCGACCTGGCGGAGGCTTGGGTACCGATATTAGCCTACAATACGGACGAAGTTTATCAGAGAGGATGGCTCGACCGGAAACTAGGAGTTAACTCTTTCGCCGCGCAGCTTGTCTCGGCGATCCGAGAGGAAGAGGAAGGGTTTAATGCACGCGCAACCCGTCACTACGCTGAATTGCTTGATCCGGATCGGCCCGGACCTGTTCGAGACGAAGCGTTTCGCGGTGCCATGCGCCTCGCGATCAACGACTTCAATGCCGGGCTTCTCGACCGAGCCACTACCGAACTGGCTCAACTGACATCGATCGATCCCTCCTCCATCAAAGCGAGCTACGCACTGCAACTGGCTGATCTTCGCGGTTCTCACAAGGACCGGCTCGAGTGCGACCTGGCAAAATTTGAAGCGGTTTACAAGTGCTTCGAGAGCCTTGAAAAAAGCGCGCTGCTAGCCTCCGCTCATCGCCGTATGGCGGAGTTGGACTATGATTTCCGCGACACCGCCAACGTTGGCGACGAGATGCGCGCCGCGATCAAACCATGAACTTTGTGCAGAGAGCCCGGGAGAATGGAGATCCAGGCGCGACCATGCCGCGCACCTGGGAAGACGGGGGCGCGGCAGTGGTGAGCCGGTGCTGGCGCCGGTTACACGGTTTGCTTCTCTTTTGGTTCGATCTTCGGCGGGTCCGCCCTGTGCTGCTCTGCTCAGCGGCCCTGGCTGCGGTTACTTACTGCATCCTACTAGCCGCAGCTCCACCAGAGCCGGTGCCCGAGCCGTTTGCCTTCGATAGTTCGGCATCCTGGATCACCACGGTGTCGACTCACCAGGCAACCGGATGTTTCCGTCTTGATCTCAAAATCCCCGCCAAGATCGTCGATGCGTGGATCACCTTGGCTAC
>JAFAJU010000574.1 GCA_019236035.1 Verrucomicrobiota bacterium
AGAAAGTGCCGAATAGCGCCCAGAACGCGCAGCTCGACTTCGTCCTGCGTCTCACCGCACTCTTTAAGTCGCGCTTGGGTGACGAGCAATGAATGGTCGCCCCCTTCGACGATGTGAAGTTTGTTGAACGCTCTCATCTGCTGTCGAACATTCTCCAGGAGGTCCAAAGGACAGAGTCGGTCACGGGTACCCTGCACGAATAAGATCGGTGTGGCCAGTGCGCAGAGCACTTCCGCTCGCAATTTCGCCGGATCACCTCCACCGCACAGTGGGTAACCAAGGCAGACGACCGCTGCAACCTCTTCCTCTAACGCCAGATGACATCCAACCCTTGCCCCCATGCTTTTTCCGATCAGAACGGTTGGCCCGCCATGTTCCTGCCGAGCCTGAGCCAGTGCCTGACGATGAGCGGCAATGAGCTTGGGCAACGGATCGGGACGTCTCCGCAACTCTTTCATATAGGGGTAATCGAAAGCTGTCACCGTTCCGATAGTCGTCAGCCTCCCAATCCAGCGTTGCATCCAGGGATGCGAAGAAGGGGCACCGGCTCCATGGGCGAAGAGGAAGAGTGGCTTTTCCATATTCAGCTCTCCAATTATGCCCTAACCTGCGGGTCGATGTCGCTCTGAATGTAACATGGGCGTCCCGCCCGTGATCTTCGCAGATGCACGGGCGGGACGTCCCTGTCACGCCTTCGAGCTTGTTCTGCCCCTTTTGGGACGTTAAGTTGACGGACCGACACTATGGACAAGATTGCGGCGAATCTCGTACGCATGCTCGGCGCGGAGCGAGTGCTCTGGGAACGGGAACACCTGGCCACTTACGGCTTTGACGGTACCGCCGCGCTTCACGCCGACGCCGCTTGCGTAGCCTTACCAAAGACGACCACAGAGGTCAGCGACATCGTCCGTTACGCAGCGCAGAACAAGATCCCGATCGTCACACGCGGCTCCGGCACCGGTTTAAGCGGCGGCAGTGTGCCGGTGCCCGGCTGCATTGTGCTTTGTTTAGTGCAGATGAACCAGGTGCTCGAGCTCGACCCAAAGAATCTCACCATTCAAGTCGAGAGCGGCGTGGTCACTCAAAAAGTGGCCGAACTCGCTGATGCCGCCGGGCTACTTTATCCACCCGACCCCGGGTCGATGAAAATCTCTACGATTGGAGGCAACGTAGCAGAGAACTCCGGCGGCTTACGCGGGCTTAAATACGGTGTCAGCCGCGATTATGTCATGGGCCTGGAAGTAGTGCTGGCCAACGGTGAGGCGGCCTTCTTTGGCAACAAGTGCGTTAAAGACGTCGCGGGTTACTCGATGAAGGACGTTTTTATCGGTTCCGAGGGCACCCTGGGAATAATCACCAAAGTGCTTCTGCGCCTCGTGCCCAAACCGCGAGCGAAAAAGACCCTGCTGGCGACTTTCTCGCAATTAGATGCTGCCGCCGAAACCGTCTCGGCCATCATCGCCGCCAAGGTCATCCCCTGCACGTTGGAGTTTTTGGACCGGATCACAGTGAAATGCGTGGAAGACTATGCCCATGTGGGGCTGCCATTGGATGCCGAAGCCATCCTCCTCATGGAGACAGACGGGCATCCGGTCGTGGTCGAGGAAGAGGCGCAGCAAATGGCCGAAATCGCGCGCAACCACGGGGCTACGGCCGTGCAACTAGCCCAGAGCGCAGCAGAGGCCGCCCAGCTCGCAACCGCACGCCGCGCGGCCTTCTCAGCATTGGCGCGCATGTCGCCCACGACCATCCTCGAAGACGCTACGGTACCGCGCAGCGAACTGGCCAATATGATTCGGTTCATCCAGCAAACGGCCGCCAAATACGAAGTGACGGTGGGCACCTTCGGCCACATGGGCGACGGCAACCTGCATCCGACGTTTTTGACCAACGAAAAGAACGCTGCTGAGATGACGCGTGTGGAAAAGGCCATGGAGGAAATTTTTAACCAGGCAGTCAGGCTGGGAGGCACCATTACCGGTGAGCACGGCGTCGGGTTGGCTAAGAAGGCCTTTTTGCGCAAAGCCATCGGTGACGCCAGTCTCGGGTTGATGCGCCAACTGAAGCGCACGCTCGATCCAAACAACATCTTGAATCCCGGTAAGATTTTTGACTGATGGCCACTCAAGAAGAGTTGCATCAAGCCGCGTTGAAGATCGGCCGCGCCAATCCGGAAGGCCGCCAAGGCGCGTCGAAGTACCTCAAGCACCTCGACTACTCTGTCCTCCAGCAATGCATCCACTGCGGCATGTGCCTGCCGACCTGCCCAACCTACGACGAAACCAAGCTTGAACGGAACAGCCCGCGCGGTCGGATCGCACTGATGCGCCTCATCGCTGACGGCCGGCTCGAGGTCACACAGGCCTTTGGACAAGAACTCTATTTTTGCCTCGGCTGCTTGACGTGCGAAACGGCGTGCCCAGCCGGGGTTCGCTATGGCGAGATGTTCGAGCACGCGCGTGCTGACATCGAGCACGT
>JAFAJU010000090.1 GCA_019236035.1 Verrucomicrobiota bacterium
ACCTGGACCGAGTTTGCTCCCTGGACCATTGTAGAAGCGAACTATAAATGGTACGCGCGCCTGAAGTTCTTGAAGACAGCCATTCGCACCCTGGATTCGATCGGGCTAAAGGAGTGAGTGATATTCGGTAATCAGTGATCGGGGGAACTTATGACGTCACAGAAGATTTCGGACTCGCCCATCATCTTTGGCTGTATGATGATCGGGGGCTCGTTTGATGATTCTACGCTGACGGCCGAGACGATAAAGCGCGGCCGCGACGCGATCGATGCGGCGCTCGAATGCGGTTTAAACTTTTTTGATCACGCGAATATTTATTGTTGGGGCAAATCGGAGGAAGTATTCGGTCGTTTTCTCGCCGAGAATCAGGGCTTGCGCGAAAACCTGATTATCCAGAGCAAGTGCGGCATCTGTCTGGCAAATCAACCGGAGAGCGGATGGCCGGGGCGGTTCGATCTCAGCTATGACCATATTCTGGAATCGGTCGACGGCACTCTGGCGCGGCTGCAGACAGACTACTTGGATATTTTGCTCTTGCACCGCCCTGACCCGCTCGTGGAACCGGAGGAGGTTGCCGAGGCGTTCGATTTGCTTCATAGAAGCGGGAAAGTTCGGGACTTTGGCGTCAGCAATCACTCGCCTGCTCAGATTGAACTGCTCCAGGCGTACGTGGATCAACCGTTGACGGTAAATCAGATTGAATACAATCCGCTGCACGCTGTTCTCCACGATGCCGCAATTCATGTGAACATGCGACGCCCGCAGTACGGGAACCCGGGCGAGGGCATCATTGAATATTGCCGGCTTCATGGGATCACGCTACAAGCCTGGAGCGCCTTGGCCAAAGGGCTACTCAGCGGAACGCATCTTGCGCCTGACACCGAGCCCAGGATCGTCGAGGCGGCCAAAATGGTGGCGAAGTTCGCGAAAGAAAGAGACGTTTCTCCCGAGGCCATCGTGATAGCATGGATCCTCCGACATCCGGCGGAAATCATGCCGGTTATCGGAACGACCCATCCAGGCCGGATCAAGGCCGCTTGTGAAGCCACCAAAATCGAATTGTCCCGTGTGGAATGGTATCAGATTTACACCGCGGCGATGGGACATTCGGTTCCGTAGAGGTGTCAGTGCCAGTGTCAGTGTCAGTGGAGACGCGCTCCCGCGCGACCGGCGCTGAATGGGCGCGAGCAAAGTAGCATAGGCATCCTGCCTGTATGGTGTGCATTGTTGGTTGGGTCGCATAGGTCCTATAGGTCTCATAGGTCCGATGAGGAACAGGTCGGCTTTTCGTTGGACAAGGAGCACGCCCGCAAGCATCCCTGAGCTCACACGCTCGCAGGCATCGTATAAACGATTTGTCGTACATCAGGAATGCCTAGCGCGAGATTGATCACTGCGACGGCGTCCTCGAGAGATTCTTCTTTTGCGCGAATCGTCACAATTCCGTTATCGGTTTGGACCTCAAAGCTTCGAGTGCGAAGTTGGGATTGGTCCGCGATTTTTGACCTTACCGAAGAGGTGATGATGGCATCGGTCGTAAGAGCTGTAGGCTGCAATGAGCCTCGTAAGTTGGCCGGCTCGACCACAATCAATCCAGACTCGAACCGAAGCAGCGTTCCCCCTTGGAGCCGCCGAGAAAAATCGGCCGCGCCGGTTTCCACGACCACAGCCAATTTTTCTCGGCGACTCGAGGTAGGCACGACTTCGCGGCTAGAGGTCTGCGTCATCCTTTGGTGGCCGTACGATGGTTGCGCTGTCGCTTGCGCCATCGAGTATCCGGTGGTGTTACGGTTATAAGCGCAGCTGCAAAAGGAGATGAGAGTTGTTGCACCGAGAACGACAATGAGAATATCTGACTTGCGCATGCGAGGTCCGAAAATCACATCAGGAGTTAACGTTTTGGACGTAAGACCAGCGATTTTTTTTACGATTATTTTTTGTCTGGCAGCAATCTCCTCCGGGTGCCATCTGGAGCGGCCGGAGCAAAAAGGAGACCGAGAAGCTAAGGAGGGCCGGTTCGAATCGGCCATTTATTGGTACGAGGCTGCTCTCGGGGAGGACGATCGATCGGCGGTTCATTGGAAGATGGCCGAAATCTTTGCCAACAAGCTGCGCGATCCGACCGGCGCCATTTATCACTATCGGAGAATCTTGGCGCTGCGTGCCACGGGTTCACGCGCTGAGGCCGCCAGAGCGGCTTTGCACCGCCTGGAAGCCGGGTCGCCGGCTGCCGAGGGAGGGTCGAACCACGCGAGAGCCAGTGGAACAACCAAGTTGTCACCTCCGGAACAAGCCGCTGCCGAGGCAGAAAAAGCGGCAAAAGGTAAGGTGCGTACGTACGTGGTTCAATCTGGCGATACCTTGGTCTCCATCTCGCGAAAGTTTTATCAGTCGACCGGTCGTTGGAAGGACATTCTGGACGCGAACCAGAATCAGTTGTCGAACCCCGATGAACTGAAGGCAGGACAGACCATTATCCTTCCTTGATTCGGGGTAAAACCTTGGCGATTGGGTATGGGTATGAACAGATTTATCGGTCTCGCTCTAGTCTCAGTAGTCACCTGGATGGGCGTTTCTCGCGTGACGCAGGCTGCGGAGTTGAGCGCTGAAGAGTACGCCGCTCGTGCAGTACAATCCGTTAAAGAAGGCAACCAAACAGAGGCGCTGGCCGATTTTGACAAAGCCGTGGAACTAGCTCCTGACAAGCCGATCCATTACCGGAATCGCGCGGCCTTTTTTGCTCTGACAAAGCAGTGGGAGAAGGCGATAGCGGATTACGATAACGTGCTGAAATTGGAGAAAGATGATCCTGCCACAGAGTTAAATCGGGGTTTTGCATACGTTGAACTCGGAAAATTGGATCAGGCTCTCGCGGACTTTGACGCCGTCCTGAAAATTCAACCTGACAATGATCGGGCGCTTCGGTATCGAGCCTACATTTACACGGCGCAAAAACAGGACGCAAAGGCCATCGAAGATTTGACCAAGCTGATCGAAAAGAATCCAAACGATGCCCAGAGTTACAAAGCTCGCGGCGATGCAAATGCGGCTCAGCAGCATTGGGGTGAGGCGGTCGCGGACTATAGTAAGGCACTGGAACTCAACCCCAAAGATCTCGATTCGGTAGCCGCTCGCGCTCTCGCCTATCTGCATGCCGGCGACAAAGACAAAGAACTTGCCGACCTGAATGCCGTGCTCGAGGCGAAACCGGACAATCTGGAATTTCTGAAAATGCGGGCTCAGGTCAATTACGACAAAGATCAGTTTGACCTGGCTATCGCAGATTACTCGAAGCTCATCGGACTTCGATCTGACGATGCTTCGCTCTACGAAGCACGCGGATTCGCCCGGCTGAAAAAAGGGGATAAGAGCGGCGCTTTGGAAGATTTCGGCAAAGCCATTGAGTTAAAGCCAGGCGAAGGCGCCTACTATACCGCCAGGTTATACATCTACCTGAGCGAAGGCGACTCGGAAAAGGCGGCGGGAGATTACACGCATCTGATTGAGCTGAAACCCGACGATATAGATCTCTACCTGCGGCGTGCTGATCTTTATCTGAAACTGAACAAGAACGATCAAGCGCTGGCGGACTACGAGAAGGTACTAGCGAAAGATTCAAAAAATGTGGCCGCGCTCACGGGCAAAGGCGAAGTCATCGCAAGAAAGGGTGATCGCCGAGCCGGCGCGGCGCAGTTGCAGCAGGCGCTCCAGATGGCATCAGATCCCAAGGAGAAGGAACGCATTCAAGCCAAACTGCGTGAGATCGGGGTCGGCCCTCTCCAGTAGCGATTGTGTTTCGCAGGCAATAAAGACGAGGTCGCCCGCGAAACACGCCAAAAAACGCGAAAGGGAATCGGCCGAAAGGAAAAAGGCTCGTTTTTCGCGCATTTCGTGTGTTTCGCGGGCAATCGACGCGGCTCCGCCCGGGCCGGAAACGAGGCGGTCTCCAGCCACGAAGTGGCGTTCCAAGACAGCCTAGCGCAACGCGCTAAGGACGCGAGGTTGCCGTTCTCTATACGTACGAACTATCGTC
>JAFAJU010000110.1 GCA_019236035.1 Verrucomicrobiota bacterium
TTCGTGACGGACGACTGGCCGCATCCGATTTCGCCTGCATCTCCCCGATGCGGCCGTCAAGTGCCTTCTTCAATGCGTCGAAGTCACCGAAGACGTCGGATTTGGGAACGACCGCTGGGATCACCTGCAGCTTCTCGAGAAGATCAAGGTGTTCCACGGAAACGCCCACCAGCAGCACGCGCACGCCGGCCGCATTCAGTCTCGTCAGCGCATCTTGCAGTGCATAGACGCCTGTCTGGTCCATGTAGGAGATGCGATCCATGCGGAGAACCAGGAGCCTGCTCTGGGCTGCCGCCTGACGGGCGAGGTCAAGGAACTGGCTGGCGAAACCGAAAAAGAGCGGCCCATCGACGTGCTTGATTAAGAGCTTGTTGCGGATCGTGTCCGGGATGGTCAGTTCATCCGCCCAAGGTTCATCGGCGACCGGCGTGAGGGTCGTCTGCCGTTCCGTAATGTCGCTTACCTTCTTCATGAAGACGAACGACGCCACGATGAGGCCGGCAGCCACCGCGATGATCAGATTGGTGAACACGGTCAGGACGAGGACAAAGAGCATCAGGAACGCATCCGACCGAGGCACCTTAAGAAGATGCCTAATGCCGCGGTAGTCGATGATGCCAATCCCGACGGCAACGAGCAGACCTGCAAGGACTGCGTGGGGAACATGCTGGACGAGGCCCGACAGGCCGAGCAGCACGGCGGCGAGAAACAGGCCATGGATCACCCCCGATAAGCGGCTTCGCCCGCCGGCCTCGACGTTGAGGACGGTGCGCATAGTGGCGCCGGCGCCGGGAATGCCGCCGATCAGACCGGCGGCGATGTTTCCCAGGCCCTGCCCGACGAGTTCGCGGTTGCTGTCGTGCTGCGTGCGGGTCAGGTTGTCGGCGACGAGCGACGTCAGCAGCGAGTCGATTGCCCCAAGGAACGCGAGCTGGATCGCGGCGGCCATCAGCAACGGCAGCCGCTGAAAGTCGAGCGATGGCATCACCAGGCTCGGCAGTCCTGACGGTATCTTGCCGATAACCGAAACTTCAAGCGCCAGCAACACCGCCAGCGCCGTCAGCGTCACCAGGGCAACGAGCGAGGCTGGAACCGCTTTCGTGAATCGCGGCAGTATGAAGACTGTTGCGATGGTCAAGGCGGATAAGGCAACGGCGGCCCAATTGATGTTGCCGCCCAGCAGATGCAACTGGCGGAGGATCGACAACGGCTCCGAAGACGGCGGCTCCGCGCCCAGCATCGGGAACAACTGTTGAAGGATGATGATCACCCCGATGCCGGTCATGAATCCGGAGATGACGGGGTAGGGAACGTAGCGGATGTAGGTGCCGATCCGGAACAGCCCGAGAGCGATCTGCAACAGACCGGCGAGAACAATAATCACCACAACGCCAGGAAGGTTCACCGCGCCGGAAGGAAGAGTGTTCGTCACCACGATACCGGCCACGACCAGCGTCATCGGCCCCGTCGGGCCGGTGATCTGCACAGGCGTGCCCCCAAACACCGCCGCGACGATGCCGGTTGCGATGGCGCCGTAAAGGCCCGCCACTGGCCCCAGTCCCGAAGCGACGCCGAAGGCGAGCGCCAGCGGCAGCGCTACGACGCCAGCCGCCACGCCGCCGAAGAAATCGCCGCGCACGACGTTCCAGAACGACGCGGGGGACCGAGGATCATCGCTCGCGCTCATGGCTTTGCGTAATCACGTTATCTCTTGCCCGTCGGCGTTGCAGGCGTCACTTCGCCGGGTCATACGGCAGTGCGGATTTGTGCGTGCAGAGCCGCAACTTGCCGTCGCTGCACCGCCGGAACACCAACGTCTTCTCGACCATGATCTCCTTGCCCTCACTGTTGGTCAGATAGAAGTTCCCCATCGTGATGGCGATGTCTCCGTGGATCTGGATGCCGTTCTCCGCCGCGTTGTTGTCGTAGCGCACCTTCACCCAGCGCTTCAGCGCGAAGCCCGTATCCTCCGGAAAGTGCGGGTTACCGGCGATGAAATAGGAGAGTGCGCCTTCCTTCGTGCTCCGGAAGGCGTTCGCGCCGAATGCAAGCGTGGGCTTGAAGAACACCGTGCCATCCTTGTAGTCGTAAAGGTCATCGATGAGCCGGTCGGCAACGGCCTTGTAGTCCCCGCCCTCACTATAGGTCTGACCCATCGTTATTAGGGCATCACACCACGCCGTCTGGGCGGCGTTCACATCATCCTCGGTGATCGGCCCATATTTCGACTGGCCTGCTCTCTCGTTCCCCATATCCTTCTCCGTTTTGTTCTGGCAAGGTTGCTAATCGTGACCCCTGCCCTCCGCCGCCGAACAAGTCATTCTATGATTTTCGGATATCATGCCCAGATCAGAGTTATCCGAACGTTTATTGGCTGGGAAAGGGGCTTCTGGCATTTATTCGCACGGGAATTCTGCCCTGGAAGCGAATCCAACGTCAAGCGTGACCTGAGATAAGTCCTTCGCGAAACGCGAGAAGAGCTGGCAGTTGCTCAGCGCTCTCGTAGCCGATCAGAGTCGTCTCTTTGGCACAGTTCCCGCAGACGCATTGTTCTGGTGTACAAGCAATGATCTGTTCTACCCTGGGCAGATCCGGCGGCAGTTCCTGGCGGCCTGGATGTGTGCGCGGCTTCTTGAACAGTAGTTTCAATTGCGCCCGTTCACTCTCGGCTTCTACTTCAGCGCTGCTGACCCCGGGCTCCAATTCCAAGAGTTCCAGTTGCGCGTCAGCCGATGTGGTTAGCACGCGTACTTCTGTCTATGCCGACGGAGCAAACCTGTCCGTCGCCATAGAATGGGCGAGGGAAGGGGAGGGTGGAATAGGGGACCCGAGGAGTTCCAGGAATTCTCTTTTTTCCATCGCTTAAAATTCTCAATCGTCTCCTAAAACCGTTCCAGCTACGATTCGGGGCACAATATGGGATTCGGAACGAAGAACCGACAAAAACAAACGGCGGACATTTGCAAGCAGTATCTCCGGGAAAAGTACCGGGACCGGCTGGAGTTGGTAGAAGAATTTATCGTGGAGATTGAAGGAGCACCTAAAAACGGAAGTGTTGCAACTTTTCTGATCTTGCGTAAAAACTCGCGCTTGTTGCCTTTTTGCCGAAAACTCGACCCTTGATCCTGAGGCACTTAGGCACAATAAATTTTTGTCGGGCCAGAATTTTTATGCCCGAAGCAAATCTTTGCAACACTTCCATTTCGAGCTCAGCTTTTACCAGGCCTTGGGTATTCGCTGGGAAACCGGCGACGTTACCGCAAGCTTGGGGTTTTAAAAGCGGATGCCAAGACCTCGAGCGGCC
>JAFAJU010000120.1 GCA_019236035.1 Verrucomicrobiota bacterium
GCCACAACTGCGCTTAAACCTAAAAGAAACTTTTTCATAAGTTCACGATTGTTTTTTGTTTCAAGTAACCTCGGAATTTGGCTCGAATCCGTATCGTGGATTTGCCGTCGATTCCGGGTTGTACTGATTACAAAGCAATCCCGCGGGCAAACTTTCAGAACTTCGGGCGCATTTTGCTTTCTTTTTGAATTCGGAGGCATTTGGAGGTGTGCCTTCCAGCAAAGCCGCTTTAGCCTAAACGCTTTCAGGTGGAAAAATAGTCCTTTAGTTCTATATCAACCTGGCCGGAGCCGCGTATAAGTTCGACGAATGGGAGGGGACCACAGCTCGGCCGGGCCTGATGGCGGTCAGTTTCATAAGACGGACTGGAGCATGGTCTTGGGTGACGGACGCCTTCTGTCCAGAAGGCTTTGGCTGAGTTATACGGGCTCTATTGGCAACCGCTCCATGAGTTTGCCCGGCGGCGTGGTCGTTCGCCCGAAGACGCCCAAGACTTGATCCAACGAATTTCTTTGAGGGATAGGCCAGTTTTCTTCGTTGAACTCAATAAGCACGGACGGCTAGTCACTGTGCCAGAATCCGATAAACACGACGCAAATATCAGAAAGGGTAAACGGCAATGGCGTTAATTGTTTTCCACGATGTTGAAAAGGAGCGCGACAAGGGCCTTGAAGATGATGTTGGCAGCTCGGCCGGGCATGATGACGG
Source organism: Verrucomicrobiota bacterium (assembly GCA_019236035.1). Classification (GTDB taxonomy): domain Bacteria; phylum Verrucomicrobiota; class Verrucomicrobiia; order Chthoniobacterales; family JAFAMB01; genus JAFAMB01. The sequence goes on from JAFAJU010000120.1 coordinate 709, forward strand.
CCGCTTTGATAAGACGCGCTGGAGCATGGTCTTGGGAGCCGTACAGAGCCGGGCGCCTTCTGCCCAGAAAGCCTTGGCCGAGTTATGCGGCATTTATTGGCGACCGCTCTATGCGTTTGCCCGGCGGCGTGGTCATTCGCCCGAGGACGCCCAAGACTTGGTCCAAGGGTTTTTTGAACACCTGATCGGCAGCCGCGGGCTAGCCACTGTTGAACGGTCTAAAGGAAGGTTTCGCTCGTTTCTGCTCGCCTCTTTCCAGAACTTCATTACGGCCGAAAACCGCCGAGCCCGTGCGGAAAAACGTGGCGGGCGCGCCGAGGTGATCCGACTGGATTGGCAGGATGCAGAGACGCGCGTCGCTTTCGAACCCGAAGACCGGCTTACGCCGGAGACGCTCTACGACGCGCAATGGGCACTGCTGCTTTTGCGCCGCGCCACCAGGCGCCTTGAGCAGGAACAGGCTGTGTCGGGAAAAGCCAAGATCTTTCGCACCTTAAAAGGCTTTTTGGGCCGGGATGTTGACAGCCACGCTCCGCTTACCTACGAGGAAGCAGCGGACGCCCTTGGCGTCACCGTGCCGAACGTCACGAGCCTCATCCACAGGCTACGTCAGAGGCACACGCAGTTGGTGCGCGAGGAAGTCGAGCGCACCGTGTTGGACCCGGCAGAGGTAGAGGCAGAGCTGCACGGACTCTGTGAGGCTCTTGTGCAGGCCGAAGGACGGGTGCAAGCGTAGAATATGAACTTGGACGCATCGCATGAGACCTGAAGCGGCCCTTCAAAGCGTCGAGAGCGAGCGGCCGCACCGCTGCTCGGCCTGCGGCGTACCGTACACGACCCAAGAAGACGATGAGGGTTGCCCGGTGTGCCTGTTGCGTCGGGCGATGCAACCCAAAGCGACGGTGCATGACCTGCCCGACGAGGGCCGTTTTGATCATTACGAGATTGCGCGGCGCGCCGACGGCCGTTTTGACCAACTGGGCCGGGGCGCTATGGGCGTCACCTACCGGGCCCTCGATACGGTCCTGGGTCACTCTGTAGCGCTGAAAGTGATCGATGCTCGCATTGCAGGGAGCTGGGACGCGCGGGAACGCTTCCTGCGCGAAGCCCGTGCCGCGGCGCGACTTCGGCATCCGAACGTCGCGTCAGTTTTTTACTATGGGGTGCGCAGAAGCGACGGCCAATGCTTCTACACTATGGAACTTGTCGAGGGTGAAACACTGGAGGCGCGTATCCGCCGCGATGGATCGCTGTCGGCATCCTTTTCGCTGGCAGTAGTCGCGCAAGTGGCTCGCGCAATGATCCTCGCCGAGAGCCAAGGGTTAGTGCACCGAGACTTGAAGCCAGCCAACTTGATGCTGGTGAGCGGTCCGGACATCACGGTCAAGATCATCGATTTCGGCCTAGCCAAAGCAGCGGCTGCCAGCGAATCGGACATTACTCACGGGGCGTTCGTCGGGACACCCGCTTTTGCCAGCCCGGAGCAACTCCGGGGAGCCGAGGTGGACATTCGCTCGGATCTTTACTCGCTGGGCGTGATCCTATGGCACATGGTGGCGGGCAAGGCGCCATTCCGAGGCTCCCCCACGGAGGTAACGTATCAGCATCAGTACGCATCACTGCCGATTGAACAACTCAAAGATGTCCCGCAGCCGGTCGCTCTTCTACTTGAGATGCTCCTTCAGAAGAAGCCGAGTCGGCGTTTTAAAGGTCCTGCCGAACTCCTGAAGGCGATACCAACGATAACTGGCGCTCTGGACGCACGGCGTAGAATCACTCGTCAGAGTCTCCAAAAGAAGCCTCCTGGCGATTCGCTCGTCGGAACTCGCAGGCCGCGAGTAAGACCCGGTCCAAAGAAAGTTTCCATAGCTAGACTACCCATCACAGGAAGCGATGTCTTTGGTCGGGAGGAGGATATCGCTTTGCTGGATCGTGCCTGGGCAAACCAGGATGTCAACGTAGTTACAATTGTTGCCTGGGCTGGGGTCGGAAAGTCCACGCTCGTTAACCATTGGCTTCGACGAATGGCTACCGACCATTATCGTTCTGCAGAACTTGTTTTTGGGTGGTCCTTCTACAGACAGGGCAGCACCGGGGAGACTTCGTCCACGGATGAATTTCTTGAAGCGGCTCTCAATTGGTTTGGAGATCGCAATCCACGACAAGGAACGGCGTGGGAGAAAGGCGAGAGATTGGCGAAGCTCGTCGCGCATCGTCGGACCTTATTGGTTCTGGATGGATTAGAGCCGCTCCAAAATCCGCCTGGTCCACAAGAAGGGCGACTGCGTGAGCCTTCGTTACAGGCTCTCCTGGGCGAGCTCGCTGCCTTCAATAAGGGGCTTTGCGTTATTACCACGCGACTTCCGGTCGCTGATATTGCCGATCACGAGCACACTTCGGCCTTGCGCTGTAGCCTGGAACAACTATCCAGCGACGCCGGTGCAAAGCTGCTCCGAGCGTTGGGTGTAAAGGGAGATGAGGCGGAACTGCGCAGCGCTAGCAACGAGTTCAGTGGCCATTGTCTCGCTCTAACGCTGTTGGGCAGCTATCTGACCGATGCTTACAATGGTGATATTCGCTTTCGGAGAGAAGTGTCAGAACGTCTTGCTCACGACGTCCGACAGGGAGTTCACGCCCGAAAAGTGATGGAATCTTACGAAACTTGGTTTGGGGAAGGCCCTGAGCTGTCGGTTCTCCGCATGTTAGGTCTATTTGATCGCCCCGCGGACGAAAAGGCGTTCGAAGCCCTGCTAAAACAACCTGCAATCAGCGGCCTCACAGATTCATTAAGGAATTTGAGCCCAACCGAGTGGCGAACGATTCTGGCTAAGTTAAGAAGAGCAAGACTCCTGGCTGGGGAAGATCCGCATAATCCTGGCCATCTGGACACGCATCCCCTCGTTCGTGAATAT
>JAFAJU010000313.1 GCA_019236035.1 Verrucomicrobiota bacterium
AGGGGACGGCGTCCAGTCGCAGCCCGTCGATCCCAAGATCGAGCCAGAATTCGAGAATCTCAAACGCCGCGGCTTTGACCGCCGGATTGTCGAAATTCAGATCGGGTTGATGGGAAAAGAACCGGTGCCAGAAATAGGATTTGGCGATCGGATCGTAGGTCCAGTTACTAACCTCGTAGTCCTTAAAAATGATCCGCGCTTCCCTATATTTGTTCGGATCATCGGACCAAACGTAATAGTCACGCCATGGGTCTCCGTTCGCGGCGCGCCGAGATTTTTGGAACCAAATATGCTGATCGCTGGTGTGGTTCAAAACAAGCTCGGTGATCACGCGCAGACCAATCTCGTGGGCGGCCTCCAGAAATTTTTTGAAGTCATCCAGCGTCCCGTAAGAAGGATTTACGGTGAAGTAGTCGGCAATATCGTACCCATCGTCCTTGAGCGGTGACGGGTAGAACGGCAAAAGCCAGATTGCGGTGATACCAAGGTTTTTGAGGTAGTCCAGCCTGCTGAGCAGTCCCTGAAAATCTCCGATGCCATCATTATTCGCATCGCAAAAGGTCTTGATGTGCAATTGATAAATAACGGCTTCCTTGAACCAGAGCGGTGTCGGCGGCTTGGCGACTTCAGGTGTCTGGGTCTCGATCGTTTGAATCTGCATAGGGAATATAGGTTCGGAGTTCGGGTTTTGGGATTCAAAGTTCGGGCGAAACGTATAACGGAATAAACCTGCTCAAAACTGCTTATCAAGGGAAGAGCCCGCGATCCTGGCGAGCCTTCACCACCCGTTCCACTCCGAGAGCAAGAGCAGCCAGGCGGTGAGGAATTTTTTCTTCTTTGGCGCGCCTGATCACAGCGCCAAATGATTGCTCCAGAACACGAAAAAGACGGTCGACCACCTCCGTCTCATTCCAGAAAAAACTTTGGAGACTCTGGACCCATTCAAAATAAGAGACAATCACACCACCCGCGTTGCAGAGGATGTCCGGAATTACGAAGATCTCGCTCCAGCGTTCAAACAATACCTTATCAGCATCGACCGTGGTGGGCCCATTGGCGGCCTCCGCCAGGATCCGGCACTGAATTTTCCCGGCGTTCCCTCCATGAATGACTCCGCTGACTGCCGCCGGCACCAGGACGTCACAACGCAGGGTCAAGAGATCATCGGCCGGAATTGATTCAGCGCCGGAGAACCCCGTCAGATCTCCGTGCTCAACGACATATTTATCGGCGGCGCGAACGTCGATTCCGTGTTCGTTGTAGTAGGCGCCGGAAACATCGCTGATGCCAATGACTTTCATCCCATTCTTATAGACCAGGCCTTGCGCGGCGACCGCTCCAACATTGCCGAATCCCTGGACTACAGCGGTCCCGTTACCGAGCTTCATTTTCAAGACGTTCGCCGCGCGTTCGATGAGGTAAACGACACCACGTCCGGTTGATTCTCTGCGTCCGTAGGTTCCGCCGACGCTCACTGGTTTGCCAGTCACGATTTCCGGAACCGAGTGCCCCAGGTTAGCGGAGTAAGTATCCATGAACCAAGCCATCACTTGCTCGTTGGTTCCCATGTCAGGTCCCATGATGTCCGTGTGCGGGCCGATAAAAGGGATCATTTCCTGCATATAACGCCTGGAGAGTCGCTCGAGCTCGCCCCCCGAAAGTTTACGCGGGTCGACGTAGACGCCGCCTTTGGCGCCGCCGTAAGGCAAGCCGGCGAGCGCGCACTTCCAGCTCATCCACATCGCCAAGGCGGCCACCTCCCCAATCGTTACTGTGGGGCCAAATCGTGTACCTCCCTTGGTCGGCCCCATAGCCAGCGTGTGCTGAACTCTATAGCCCTGGAAACACTGCACCGAGCCGTTGTCCATGCGAACCGGAACGGCCACCGCGATGGATCGTTTCGGGTACATTAAACGGTCGCGCAAATTCATCGGAATCTGCAGATGCTCAGCGATCATCCTGAATTGATCGCATGCCATCTGGAAGGTTGGGTCAGAGTAAATGTGCTGCATTGCAATCGGGGGAAAAGCCGCGCTGAGCGGCCTTTTCACCTGGGTTAAACTATTTGTCGACAGTTGGAAGCAGGGGGGGTTACAAATTTTTACGATGTCTCGCATTGACAGGATAGGCAAGACTAACGGTGGAGGATTCTGTGCTTTCAGATTTTGGTTTTGCGGTCAACTAAATCGCAGTTTTGGATCCGAAGAGTGGAACGTTTGCTGACAAATTCTTGCGGGTGCGGGCGGATCGAATAATGATGCGGGCGCAGAATTACGACGCGATGCCAGCAAAAGCAGCAGCACCCAGCACCGAACAATCATCGGGTGGAGCGGCCTTCTTTGTCGCAACCGGAATTATGTTGAGCCGGGTAGCCGGATTGATCAGGGAACGCGTTTTAGCGCATTATCTTGGCACGCTGCCCGCGGCAGACGCTTTTCGCGCGGCCCTGAGGATTCCAAACTTTCTTCAGAACCTTTTTGGCGAAGGTGTTCTGTCGGCTTCGTTTATACCGGTTTATTCGCGCCTCTTAGCTGCTTCGGACGAAAAAGCTGCAAACGACCTGGCGAGTGTCGTTGGATCAATTCTGGCTGTGCTCACTTCGAGCCTGGTGATAATCGGCATTCTGAGCGCCCCGCTTTTGATCGATGCGATCGCACCCGGGTTCACTGGTGAAACGCGGCAACTGACTATCGCCCTGGTTCAAATCCTCTTCCCCGGGGTCGGCGCACTGGTGATGTCCGCGTGGTGCTTGGGCATTCTAAACAGTCACGGGCGGTTTTTTCTTTCCTACTCCGCACCGGTGTTGTGGA
>JAFAJU010000352.1 GCA_019236035.1 Verrucomicrobiota bacterium
GAAGCTATAGTGCTCCCTGAGATGGCGCGCTCAAGGTAGCGCCTCATCAACCATCAAACAAGAAAAGGAGATCTATGGGAGCACCTGTTATTCATTTTGAAATCATGGGCGGCAAAGAGAGCGAGCTCGAGACGTTTTACCGTGAGCTCTTCGGATGGAAGATTAATAGCAACAACCCGATGAAATATGGCATTGTCGAAACCGGAGGAGGACCGGGAGGCATCAATGGAGGCGTTGGTCTCGCGCACGATGGGAGCAAACGCGTTTCCATATACGCGCAGGTCGAAGATTTGCAGGCAACGCTTGATCGGGTGGAACACCTTGGGGGTAAGACAATCCTGCCGCCAACCGAGGTACCGGGAGGCCCCAAGTTGGCTATGTTTGCCGATCCCGCAGGCAATATCACAGGACTTCTTTTGGGAAAGTCCTAGCGGAGCCAGAGACCAAGCCCGAGGACGTCGAACGTAGAGGGCTCTACCTCACCTTTACGTTCTTCCGCAGGAACGTCGGCACATCCAGATCCTGCCCATCGATAATCGTGGGCTCGCTTTTCTCGAAACGCCCGCGCGAAATCGGCTCAAACTGCAAAGTCTCCTGCTTCGCTTCGACTTTTTTAGGCGCCGCCGGTTGATTTTTCGGCTCCGGCTTGGCTGCCAGGCGCATCGGCTGCGGCCTTTGCGGCTCGGATTCCGTCCGGGGAAGCATTAACTCTTCATCGGAACGTTCCGCGACGCTTTCCACAAGTGGGGCGCGATCCGGCAAGGCCGGGGTCGGAGAGGCGTCCGGGAGCGCTGCAGGTTTGGCCGGCTCGGGCTTGAGCTCCGGCCTCGGCACCGGTTCGAGGGCATAGATTGGCTTCTTTGGGAGCGGGGTCACCGGTTTCTCTGCGCTGTTGCTGAGCGAACTCAGAATCGAAACAGACAGACGATTGCCCATACGGGGCTCGATCCCGATCCCCATGAAAAGTTGAGTCTGGTCGTTGATGTGCCGGTTAAGCTCTTCCATGATGATTTGAACTTCACCCAATGTAACGTTCGCACCGCCGCAGATGTGAATGATAGCGTGAAAAGCCTCCGCCAATAGCGCGCCCCGATTCATCAGAGGATTCTTAAGTGCCTTCGCCAGCGCGTCATGCGCGCGGTTCTCGCCCTCCGCATCGCCGTATCCGAAAAGAGCCCGCGCATCTCCGCTCCGCAAGACAGCACAGACATCGTCAAATCCAATGCGCAATAACCCCGGTCGCTGCAGCAGACCGGCCACTGAACGGATGCTCTGTGAAATTGTCAGATCGGCAGCTGCAAAGGCCTCGTGAATGCCCATGCGTGGAAGAGTGATTTCCGCCATCCGGTCATTTTCAAAGCAAACCACGGCATCGGCAACCGAGCGCAGCCGGGTCAAACTCTCTTCGGCTTGCGCGCACCGCCGACGTCCCTCGAAACTGAATGGCACGGCTGCGAATGCCAGCACCAACGTATTTTCCTCTTTTGCAATTTGCGCCACCAACGGCGCGGCACCTGAGCCGGTCCCGCCGCCTAGCCCAACACTCAGAAAAATGACCGTACCGCCTTGCAAAACAGATCGGATCTCGTCGCTTGCTTCTTCGGCTGCGGCGTAACCGAGCTCAGGATCGCCGCCGGAGCCAAGGCCGCGCGTGAGATTCCGGCCAAGTTGCACCTTGTGCGCAGCCACCGATGCAGTCAGCGACTGAACATCCGTATTGATCGCGACCAAATCGGCTGCGTCAATGCCGTCAAGCATCACGCGATCCAGGATATTCGATCCTGCGCCACCAATACCGACGACTTTGATATGAATCGGTTCGCCAGAGTTAATCTCTCGATCGTACTGCCGGTTGAGCTGCACCATATAGCTGGACTAGTTGCGAAACATTCCTTTGAGTTTCTGAAATGCGTTCTTGATAAGTCCCCCGGAGGAGGGCCTATCCATTTGCACCAGGTGCGCGTACTTCACTAACCCTAGTGCCGTAGAAAACTGTGGATTCTCAAATGCCGAGGTCACGCCGGCCATTGGAAACGCATGCGCCATAGTGACTGGCATCCCAAACAAATCGGAAGCGAGGTGTTCCAGCCCGCGAATCTGGCTGCAACCTCCCGTAATAAAAACCCCCGCGCCTACATAGTGGAGATTTTGATCCGCCTCAATCTGGCGCCTTACGATCTCTAAGGTTTCGCGAAGCCGAGAATGAATAATCTGGTTCAACGACTCCCTTTCGATCTCTCTTCCGGCAAAGCCTGTTTCGTCCTTTAGCAAGATAGTCTCGCCCGGAAAGGCCGTCCCCAGGGTCACGTTTCCTTCGTCCACTTTGAGTTTTTCCGCACGCGCGGTCGGAATCTTAAGGCCAATCGAGATGTCGTTGGTTATATGGTCGCCGCCGACGGCCAGGACACCGCTCTGTTTTACTGCGCCGTCGACATAGACGACAAAATCAGTCGTTCCCCCTCCAATATCGATGAGGACCGCCCCCAATTGTTTTTGGTTTTTTTCCAGGACGGCTTGAGCGGTCGCAAAAGAGTTGATGATCACATCGGCCGGTTCGAGTTCCAATTCCTTGACACAACGGATCGCGTTTTGGATTCGCGTGCGGATTCCATAAACGATGTGAAAATCCGCTTCTAGTTTCTTACCCAGTAGCCCAACCGGATTGAGTACCCCGTCCTGCCCGTCCACGTAGTAATGCTGAATGATCGTGTGGAGAATGCAGTCCTCCATCGGTAAACTGACTTCCCGAGCATTTGTGCGGACATCGTCGAGATCCTGCTCGTCAATTTCCTCTCGCCCTTCTTCGAGCACTACCACGCCACGATTATTGAAGCTCCGAATGTGGCTGCCGGTGATTCCCAGATAGACCTCGCTGATTTCTACATCGCTCTTCTCTTCCGCATCCACGATCGCGTCGTGGACGCAACGCTTGGCAGTCTCAAAATCGACTATCTCCCCTTTGCGCACGCCACGTGCGGGAGCGTTGCCCACTCCGATTACCTTCAGACTACCATCATGTCGCGCCTCCGCGACAACAGCGCAGATTTTTGAAGTGCCAATCTCAAGGCCCACAAAGATGTTGTCTCTAGCCATTCAGTCGAGTCGTCTCTACAGGGATTGCTCGTCGGACGCGAGGCGCAGGCTCCGTCACGTCCTTTTCCGTTGCTCCAGGAGGACGCGTTACAGCTCCTCCTTCCTTAAACGGCTTCAATTTCCTGCGATCCCGTTGTTGCATTTTCTTTTCTGGTAATTTTGAACTCCTCGATTGCGAAGCGCCCTTAGACGGGCTTGGGGTTGCCGACGCTGCCTCGGCGGCCGGGACCGGTTTTGGCTTGGCGTCCGTGCCCTGTCCATCGCCGGGACCGGCGCTGGAGTCGGTCGACGTCGCCGGCGCGGATGGCGGCATAAACGTGACCGGCACATTCCGCTGAGCCATCAGGTTCACGGTCTGCAATTCACGGTTATTTTTATCGCAATAATTTAGGACCGTTTCCAAGCGGCGCAGCTGCGATTCGATCTCGTCGGTGCTGAACGTGATACTCGCGCGCTGTTTGTCGGTCGCAACCAGGCTGTATCCTTTCGATACGTCGATGCTTTGAAACTGCAAACGCCCCGGCAGAATCTCCGCCGAAGCACGGATCAGGTCGAGCGCCGCCTTGACTTCATCTTGAGCCAACGGTTGGCCGGCCTGGCAATTTGTCGTGTCGACGCC
>JAFAJU010000403.1 GCA_019236035.1 Verrucomicrobiota bacterium
AGATTCGAGCAGAAAATCTATGATCTCGCGTCCCCATAGAAACTTGTCCAACTCTGTGCGCACGTCCGCACTAATCAATTCCTTCAAGTATTGATCAGCGGCGTCGTGTTCGGCCATGGCATTCAGAAATTCGCGGTCCGGCGCCCGAATCTGATAATCGCGCAGGAGAGCAAGTCGAATCGGCATTTTATTGCCCTCGGGACCACTGACCTCCTCTTCGCCGTCAAACCGCAGAGCGCGCAAAATTTCATCCACGAGTTCCGGCGAGTTGGTCGGCATGATGCCCAGGGCGTCTCCGACTTCATAGGTCAACCCTGACGCCTGGAGCGAAATCTCGTAATGACGCGTGTCCTTTTCAGAGCCTTCCCCGGTCAGTTTGCGGTTTACCAGAAGCCGTGCCGGAAACGGGTTTTTGCGCGAGTAGCCGACCGGCTTTTCCGCAGTCGGCGCGGCTTCCAAAACCGGTGCAGCACCGTTCCCTGAGCCGTGCAAAGACGGTCCGGTGCCCGGCAGATCAATATTTTTTAACGCTTCGAATACGCCGCGCTGCCAACGCGCTGCTCCTTCCTCGAAATCAACGTTGCAATCGATTCGCTCGAAAATCCGCTTGGCGCCAAGCGCCTCCAGACGGTTATCCAGACTTTTGCCAAAACCGCAAAAGTGCTGATAGTTCGTGTCGCCCAGAGCTAGCACTGAATATCTTAACCCTGCGAGTTTGACATCATTTTCCGTGCTCAAGAGTTGCCAGAATGCAGCTGCGTTATCCGGCGGATCTCCCTCGCCCCAGGTGCTTGTGACAATGAGAGCGCACTTCTCTTGTGCCAGCACCACCGGATTCGCCGTTTCAAGAGGCGCGATCGTTGTATCATAGCCCTGCTTTTTCGCTTCCTTCACCAAACGTTTGGCTATCGATTCCGCATTGCCGCTTTGCGAGCCGTACAAAATATTCAACTTCGGTTTGGCCTCAGCCGCCGGTTGGGTCAATCCGGCAGGCGCCGTCGTCTGACAGAACATGCCGGCTAGGAAACCGTTCAACCACGCGCGCTGGGACGGCGTAAAGGGGGCGCTCTCAGGGATAAAAGGTATTGATCGTTGCTGCGTCATTTTAACGAAATTGGCTTTTCCCAACTGGTGGTAAAATCATGAGGAGAAGAGCTCCTGCAGTTCTTTGACGCTATGCCGGCGCGTGAAATCGACGAAGCTTTCGCCGCGATCGCGCTTCGCCAGATAGACCTTAAGCACATGCTCCAGCAATGTGGGCAGCTCGTTAAATGCAACGCCTCGAAAAATTTCGCGCGCCACAGCCTGTTTCTCCCCAAAACCGCCTCCGAGTACTACGTGGTAACCCTCAACCGTATCGCCGCCTTGATTAACCTTTGCTCCGAGCAAGCCGATATCGCCCATATAGTGTTGAGCGCAGGAGTTAGGGCAACCCGTGAGATGAATGTTGATCGGCAAGTCGAGCTGAACTTTCTTTTCCAGATGCCGCGCCAAAAGAACGGCTTGGCCTTTTGTATTGGTTGCTGCCCATTGACAGCCAGTGTTTCCCGTACACGCGATGAGGCCGCCGGAGATCCCCGTCGCCGAATGGTGAAAACCCATTTTAACCAGGTTCTTCTTCGCCGTCTCGACAAAAGCGTCTGGCACATTCGGGATGATCAGATTCTGCCAGACAGTCAGGCGAACTTCGCCCGATCCGTAGTTCTGCGCGACGTCGGCTATCCGGCGCATTTGCTTCGGTTTCATCCGGCCGACGGTAATCACCGCACCGATATAGTTCAGGCCGGGCTGAGCTTGCTTAAACACTCCAATGTGACCGTGCTGAATGGGCACCTTCCGCGGCTCGCATTGGTCAAGCGGAAGACGCACCAGTTGGAACGCCAGCTTCCGTTCAACTTCCTCCATGTACTTCGCCAGACCCCATTTCTCGATGACGTATTTCAGTCTGGCTCTCTTCCGATTCGTCCGGTCGCCGTTTTCGACAAACACTCGAATGATTGCTGCCGCAACCGCAACGGATTGATCTGGCTTGACGAGAACACCCGCATCCGTCGCGAACTGTTGGTGACCGGTGATACCGGCCAGTTCGACACGAAAATAAATTCCAGGTGCAACACCTTTCCCTTCCGGAACGCGAATAGCAGCGAAACCGATGTCGTTCGTGTCGGCAACCACTGTGACAGAACCGCCTCCGTCGAACGCAACATTGAATTTGCGCGGCAAATCGTACATGTCGCGATTGTTGAGGATGTAATGGTGCAGCCCCTTCGCGAACGGGCGTGTGTCGATCAATTCGTCTTTGTCGATGCCCGCCGTCGGCGTCGCTGTGATGTTTCGGACATTGTCCACGCCAGATCCCCGGGACGTCAGGCCGATCTCCTGAAGTTTGAGCAGGCACTTAACCATGTTCCGCGGCGCGATTTCCCGGATCTGGAAGTTTGCCCGCGTAGTGATATCAGCGTAACCGCCACCCCATTCTTGGGCGATGTCGGCGAGGCCCCGCAGCTGCACGGAGGTCAATTCGCCAGCCGGGATCCGGCAGCGAAGCATGAACGACTTCTGCGCCGGCGCTACATAAAAGAGGCCATGATAACGAAACCGGAATGTATCCGGTTTGTCAGGAAATTTGTCCTCGTTGGCGTGTTCGAGCAGCTTGTCCCAAGCGTCGAGCCCATGCTGCTCCAGCTTCCAAAGTTCCTGCTCACACAGATCCGAAACCGGCGTACCGTAGACTGCCTTTTCCTCCGCAGAAGTTGCGAGCTCAGCTGCGCTGTTCACCAGTCCGGGTTCTGGTACGTTCGTGATTCGGCCATCCGGCAGATGTCCCACGAAGGGTATCATCCCGTTACAAGCCAGCCCTGCGAAATACCCCTGCAGATATTCTTTCTGCTCCCGGGTGAACGGAACATCTGAAAGAATTGTTTCAGTATTCATCTTGACGACCTAGATCCGCGCCCCGGCGAGTGCGCCCCAAGTGCTCCGCCATCTCGTTTTCACCACGCTGAGGCCGGCGATCGCCAGGAAACAGAGCGAGGCGAAAATGAGAAAGCCTGGTTGGTAAGAGCCGGTGATGCCCTTTGAAAACCCGAGCGAACTGGCCAGGTAAAATCCGCCAATCCCGCCGCCTGCGCCCACCAGGCCGGTCATGATGCCAATTTCACCGCGGAAACGCTGCGGAAGCAGCTGAAAAACGGCGCCGTTAGCCATTCCGAGGGATCCGGAGGCCACCACGAAAAGAGCGAGATTCATAGGCAGGTTGTGGATTGTTGCTGCAGCGACCAAGGCCAGCCCCGCTACGAGATAAAACCGGTACAGCGATCGGATTCCGCCGATCTGGTCTGCCGTCGCGCCGCCGATCGGCCGCATCGCTGCGCCTACAAACGTGCAAAGGGCCGCGATATCGCCGCCCTGAACGGGCGGGAGACCGAACTCGCCCTTGAAATATAGAACATAGGAACTGGCCAGGCCGACGAATCCGCCGAAGCTGATCGTGTAGTAAAAGCAGAACCAATGCGCATCCGGATTTTTGAGCAGCGCCGAATAATCGGAGAGTTTTCTCCTTTTGACCTCACCCGGCGCCTCTTTCGAGACCAGAGCGTATATGATTAGAACGAGCAGCGCCGGGAGAAGCGCGAAACCAAACACGTTTTTCCAGCCGTACGCTTCAGCCAATCGCGGCGCAAGCAGGCTATCGATGACCACGCCGACATTTCCGGCGCCCGCGAGCCCCATGACGACACCCTGCATACTGGGCGGATACCAGCGCCCGGCCTGCGGCAGTGCAACCGCAAAGCTTGCGCCGGCAAAGCCGAGCACAAGGCCCATTAAGAGTGTCGCTTGATAGTTGGGTAACCCAAAAATCCACGCTAACGCCAAACCCGCGATAACCACGATCTGGGCCATTATTCCGGAGTTTTTCGCGCCGATACGGTCCACCAGTAATCCAAGGAAAATCCGCAGCATCGCACCCGACAAAATCGGAACGGCCACCATGAGTCCCTTCTCTCCGGCCGAAAGTCCGAGTGATTCTCCGATCTGTGCACCGAGCGGGCCGAGCACGGTCCAGACCATGAAACTGAAGTCGAAATACAAAAAGGCAGTCAGCAGTGTCGGCCAATGGCCGGAGCGAGTTAGATCCGATAATTTCATTCCCTATAGCCTGGTGGTTGTGGACATTGGGTCCGACCAATAAGCGGCTACGATGCCAACCTCTTTGAATTTCAGAAAAAATTGGCTGACCTCCGAATGACACCGTCCCAGTCGGCGTGATTACTATTAATCCCCGGGAAAACGCGGCTGCGCGCCCCTCCTCAGATGTCGCCTCTTGAGCAGAAATGGCCAAAAAGCGACAATGTAGCATAGGCTTCCAGCCTGGATCCGCGGCGCGCCGCAATGCGCCCAATGTACGGTTTGCCTACGTTGTAGCATCGACCCATTGAACGGGTCGTCTTCGGTCCATGTCCAATCATCTAATTTAGCCGCTGGCCAGTCCGCACGTGCGCCCCCCAACAGCCGCACCGTCTTTTTGAGTCCGTGAGAATCATCGTTATCCTGCTCGTGATAAACCTGAGCCTTGCATTCGGCGTAAAGGTTCACGCGGAAGATAACAATCCGGCCGAACTGAACCGGCGGATTCAGGAACTTTACCGTGCGGGCAAATTCCAAGAGGCTATCCCGCTGGCTGAAAAACTGGTTGCGCTGACAAAGCGCACGAAGGGCGACGCGGATCCCATTACAGCGACAAGCCTGAACGATCTGGGGGAGCTATATTTAAAGCTCGGCGACTATGCCAAAGCCGAACCGCTTCTCAAAGAGGCGCTGGAGATTCGCCGGAAAGTTCTCGGCCGGCAGCATCCCGGTACAGCGGCAAGCCTGAACGTTCTGGCGGAGCTATATTTGAAGGTCGGCGACTTCCCGGAAGCCGAACCACTTTTCAAAGAGGCGCTGGAAATTCGCCAGAAGGTTCTCGGCTCGCAGCATCCCGGTACCGCACAAAGTCTGAACGGTCTGGCGCAGCTGTAT
>JAFAJU010000440.1 GCA_019236035.1 Verrucomicrobiota bacterium
CGGCTGAGAGGGCGCTCCAGTAAAGAACTCTATCTCAGTTTTGATCTCCTGATCAGCAAAGTATTTATCCTGCCACGAATCATTTGTACTTAACGCCGAAAAGGCAGCTTCTCCTTGCTTCGAGAGGACGTAACGCCAGCGATAGTGATCATAAACGTCCCAGCAATGTGCCGCGTAGGCTTGCGCTACTTCACGATTTCCTCGGATGATGATGAGGTTCTCATCGTTCATGTAGGACGCTCTGTAGCCATCGTTGTGACTACCCGTACAAACGATCGAATTATCGCTGAATGGATCGATCACCACGATCTTATCGTGGATGATGGCGTGTGCTCCGGATGTTTTTAGAATCTCTTTCTCCCAAAATGAGAACTGATCTTTGACTTCTGTGGCCGGTACCACGGTGTCCGGGGGTTGGCTACCGCGATGATGTAGATCGATTTGATCGAATTCCCCGGCGACCTTCGGATCGGTCGCGGCTCCGCGCACGAACAGGTTTGGCTTAGCTTGAGCGATCTTCTCGATCTCGTCGGCTACGCTGGGCGAGCCGGGCTGAAAGAGCAGAAAAAGAATTCCTTGTTGAGCCTGATCAATCAGATCAAACACCATCGCCATATCAGCCGGTTTTGCCGAGGTCCGCGTCTTGGTGGCGGCTTGGGTATTGGGAGAGAACCACAACGTAATCTCCTTGCCATCTACTGTCGCAGTCCTCGGAGCGTTGTTCTCGGCGCGGAAACTTTTGTCCTGCTCATTACCTTGCGCCTTGAGCCGGTTCCAATAGTCGAAGTAAAAGGAGGCCAGTTCCTCCGACTCGACAATGATAGTGTTGTTGGATTGGGCACAGATACCGGTATCACTCCAATTCGTGCTGCCGGTTTGAACCGATTTTGGATTGTTCTGGCTGTCCACATAGACCACGAATTTGTTATGGCCGATATGCCCGTTTGGGACAAAGCGATCCTGTATGTCGACGCCCGAATCATGCAGTGCGGCGCGTGCCGCACTGTCGGTCGCATCATCGGGGCCGGTGTTCGATAAGATGATCGATATATGCGAATTTCCGGTTAGTTTTGCGACCATCTCGGGGTCATTCAATTCGTACAAAGCAAGGTAACAATGACCATTCTCTTTTTCGGCCCGGTTAAGCAGCAGCTGCAGTGCCTCCAACATCTGGCCGGCCAGCGCCTCTCGCAACGGATCGCCGGGCTGGTCAATCCTGTCCTTCAGCGCGGTTGAGCTCGGAGCGCCCGAACTGGTGCTCGGTAGCTGCCGAGCGACAAACTGAGTCGAAAGGATGCCACGGTTGAAGTAGGCTGAGATATTTCCATGGTCCGGCCGGAGGCTGACTTCCTCGGTCTCAAGAGCATTAGCAGTGTCTGCATTCAGGCTGCCGGTGGCGCCGAGCATAGGGACGATCCGGTATTTGTAGGTCGCCCCACGTTTCGCCGTAACATCCTTCCAGCTAAACTTCTGGATAGGCCAGATTTCGGTAGTTTTATGATCGTGATTAGGGTTTGTTTCGCCCTGAAACCCGACCCAAGCGGGCAGCGGTTCCCAACTATTTGCGGCTTGGACGAGGCCTCCCTCGGCCGGCTGCGTGCTGCTTTCGGCACGATAGACTGCAAACCCCAGGCAATTGGCAATTTTCTCCGGATAACTCCAGGCGATAAGCACGACATCGTTATTCGCGTATGCGACGGCTTTTGGCATAAGTGGTGAGTGTTTTTTGGCCCGTGCGTGTTAGGTGCGGAATGATTTCCAGGCTACTGTTAGTCTCCTGTCCCCGAAATAACATGCCTTTCGTTGCGATCAAAATGGGCCGTCGGCGTATCGATGCAGATATGCTCGTCGGCTCGCGCCTTGAAAAACAGCCAACTGATCTGCGGCGAAAGACATGCTATTTCGGGGACAGGACACTAGTGTGCGAAAAGTATCGCGGCGCTAGAGCAAACGCAAAAGCCTCGCCCTCCTACCGCTCCTCGCCGCGAAATCAAAACGGGATTTCGTGAAATTTTTTTCAATTTTGCTTCACAAATCTGAATGAATCGAGATCTGACCTCGTCTCATTGTGCGCGACTCGTATTTCCGACGGAGGCGGCTCTGTCGGATCTGCTTATTGATCACCATGCATGCAGGCACTTTGACGAAGAGAGTGGGGCAACATGACAAATATCGTAGGCTACGTCGATACCCAGTTCCGGCCGTCCCTTTCGTTTGTTGTACCAGTTAAAGATGAAGAGGCGACGTTGGAAACGCTTTTCCGCGGAATCGCCGCGCAAGCGACAAAACTCACCTCTTATTGGGAGGTTATCTTTGTAGATGATGGAAGTTCAGACGGCAGCTGGAAAGTCATCCGGCAACTTGCCGTTGAGAACGAAGAACACCTAAAGGCGATCCGCTTCCGGCGAAACGTTGGCAAGGCAGAGGCTCTGGCCGCTGGGTGGAAAGAATGCAGAGGCGACTTCGTCTTTACGATGGATGCCGATCTGCAGGATGACCCGGAAGAAATTCCGCGGTTCCTGGAGAAAATGCGGGAGGGGTTTGACGTGGTTACGGGCTGGAAGCGCACGCGTCATGACCCATGGCATAAGGTTCTCCCCAGCAGAATTTTTAATTTTATCTTGAGCCATGTGAACAAGGTCGAGCTGCATGACCACAACTGCGGTTTCAAATGCTACCGCGCCGAAGTCGTGCAGTGTCTTCCTATGTATGGGGAGATGCACCGCATGGTGCCATCGCTGGCGGCGATGCATGGGTTTAGAACCGCAGAGATCCCCGTGAAACATCACCCCCGCCTGCATGGCCGGAGCAAGTATGGCCTGCAGCGTTTTTTGCGCGGGTTTCTGGATATGTGGACCGTCAATTTTCTCCAGAACTTCCGGCAGCGGCCGATGCACCTGATGGGGACTGTTTCGCTCGCGATGTTGTTAGGAGCCTGCTGTCTGGCGCTGTTTCTGGCCAGAGTACCTCTTCGTCTGAGCGTGTTCCTGCTGTTGAGTTCAGCGCTTCCGGCCCTTCTGATCGGCGCAGTGCTGACGATTATGATAGGTCTTCTGGCTGAGTGGAATGTCCATCAAAGCGTCGAGGACGCGCACTTCAGGCCAATTGCGGAAACGATTGGTCTGGCTGGACGCTCGAGGGTTTTTCCGTTTTCGGTCAACAAGCAGAAAGCACGCGCTGAGCCATCGCCGGGAGCCACTGCTTTGTTGCTTGATGACGATCCGGCGACTCGCGAGCTGAACGCGGTTCACCTGCGGGAAGCCGGCTGGCAAGTTCTGACGGCGGCCTCCTGTTGGGAAGCGCGCTCGAAGCTGAAGAGCCGGGTCGAGATGGTGGTTCTGAACGCCTATCCGCAAGATAGCATGGATGCGAGGCTGGAAGAATTTCTTGAATTTGTCACTAGAGTCTCTCCGCCGCCTGAAATTGTCTTTCTACCCTCCCGCCAAGCAGACGTGAGTTTTGCTTTCGAATCGATGCGCCAGGAAGCGCTGGACTATCTCAGCAAGCGGCCGGCTGAACTCGTCGAGCTCGCGCTTCGCAGCTTAAATGGCGGGCGCCGTGCCTCGACAGCTTCCGAAGTTCAAGGATAACCCCCAGGAAGGCCTTTGGATGGTGAGCCGTCTCGAAGGCTAGTGCTCCAACCGAAGAGAGATTGGTATGAAACAGTTATGAAACGTGGTCTATTCACGAAAAAGCGTGTCTTAGGGTCCACCGTGGTCGCCTTTGGGCTGATACTCGCAGCCGGGGCGTTCCTCCTCTGGCCGGCTTACACTAACGCTGAAAGTCGCCTCTTCACTTCGGTGATCGGTTTCTTAAAGCTTCAACGATTTTTGGGGATGCCCATGGAGACGGAAGCTGTACATCCCGTGTGGCATGATTTTGAGACGCCAGTACTCGGGGAGGGCACGATTCAATGCAACTTTTATAATGTGCCCGTAGTGCCAACGGCGCGAGTTACCGCTTTGCACGTTGAAGAGGGGGACGAAGTCAAAGAGGGCCAACTTCTGGCCGAACTGAACGAGACCGAAGCGACGCTGAGCTTAAATTCTGCCCAGTTAGGTGTGGCCTCCGCGGCAGCCGAGCAGCAGCGTGTGGAAGCAGGT
>JAFAJU010000565.1 GCA_019236035.1 Verrucomicrobiota bacterium
GCAAGCGTCAAAGGCGACGCCCCTGGGCGCAGTCGCGCTGTTCGCAAAAGCCGGCAAGCGCACGGCCCGCAAGGATCTTGCTATGCAGGCCATCTCGTATGGCAACGTGTACGTCGCAACCGTCGCGATGGGCGCCAACCCACAGCAGACGCTTGACGCATTTCGCGAAGCCGAGGCCTATGACGGCCCGTCGCTGATTCTTGCCTACAGCCATTGCATCGCACACGGCATTGATATGCGGCAGGGCATGAAGCAACAGGCGCTCGCCGTCGCGAGCGGTCACTGGCCGTTGATACGGTTCGACCCCGCACTGCGTCGCGCCGGCCTCAACCCGTTTCAACTCGATTCGCCGCGTCCGACCGTCCCGCTCAAGGAATACCAAGTTACCGAGTTGCGCTACAGGTCACTCGTCGATTCGCGACCTCAAGAAGCCGCGGAGCTGTCGGCGATGGCACAGGTCGTTGCAACTGAGCGCTATCGCAAGTACGAAGAGTTGGCGCGCACCGATGGGAGCCGTTTCCATCCGGCGACCGAATCGGTGAGCGAAGCGCGCATCAAATACGATGATCCGGCACATGTCGCGGCCGAAGCCCTGGGCCGTGTTGCCGGCTTCGCCGAGAGCGGTTCGCCCACCAATGGAGGATGACCAGGCGCTCAAACCGGTGGGACATCGAGCGACGCCAATGTTAAGCTGCAGGGCCTGACCCAAGAAGACACTATCAAGGTATGAAATCATCCACCAAACCGCTGAGCGAATATGAGGCACTCATTCGATGGGTCGAAAAGATGGCGGAGCTTTGTACGCCCCAGTCAATTCATTGGGTCGATGGGTCCGAGGAGGAGAATGCGCAACTTTGCGCCGAACTGGTCAAAAACGGCACATTTATCAAGCTCAATGAAGAATCCTGGCCAGGGTGTTATTATGCGCGTTCTGATCCAACGGACGTGGCTCGGGTCGAAGATCGGACATTTATCTGTTCACTTTCAAAATACGCCGCTGGGCCTACGAATAATTGGGTCGAGCCCTTCGAGATGAGAAAGACACTCAAACGGCTCTTCAAAGGGTGTATGGCTGGGCGAACGATGTACGTCCTCCCATTTTCCATGGGTCCGATCGGCTCACCGATGTCCCAAATCGGTGTGCAGCTGACCGACTCTCCCTATGTGGTTGTCAACACCCGGATCATGGCTCGCATCGGTCTGCCCGTTTATGAGGAGATTGACCGCGGCGAAAAGCGTGTCGTCCCCTGTGTGCATTCGGTCGGAGCCCCGTTAGAACCGGGCCAGAAGGATGTTCCATGGCCTTGCAACCAGGAAAAATACATCGTGCATTTCCCGGAGACGCGTGAAATATGGTCATATGGCTCCGGCTATGGGGGCAATGCCCTGCTTGGAAAGAAATGTTTCGCGCTTCGGATCGCCTCCAATATAGCGCGGGACGAGGGTTGGATGGCCGAGCACATGCTGATTGTCGGTGTCGAAGACCCGCACGGCGAAAAGACTTATGTCGCCGCAGCGTTTCCAAGCGCATGTGGAAAAACGAACTTCGCGATGTTGATCCCTCCAGAACCTTTCGTGGAGAGAGGCTGGAAAATCTGGACGGTCGGAGATGATATCGCCTGGCTAAAACCCGATCGCAGCGGTCGCCTTTTCGCGATCAATCCTGAGGCTGGATTTTTTGGCGTTGCGCCAGGCACTTCGGCTAAGACGAACCCAAACGCAATGGCCGCTCTGTCAAAGAATACGATCTTTACAAATGTCGCCTTAACTCCGGAGGGAGGGGTATGGTGGGAGGGTATGACGGAAAAAGTTCCTTCTCGACTGATCGATTGGCAGGGCAACGAATGGACTCCGCAAATCGCGAAAGAGACAGGCGCAAAGGCCGCTCATCCGAATGCCCGGTTTACCGCACCGGCATTCCAGTGTCCGACGATCGATCCGGATTGGGAGAGACCTGAAGGCGTTCCAATCAGTGCGCTGATCTTTGGCGGCCGCCGGGCGACGACGATACCGTTGGTTTTTCAGGCGTTCAATTGGCTAGGCGCAGTTTATATCGGTGCAACGATGGGGTCCGAAATGACCGCGGCGGCGGCGGGCACGATCGGCAAAGTACGGCGCGATCCGATGGCGATGCTCCCGTTCTGCGGATACAACATGGGCGACTATTTCAGACACTGGATCGCGTTTCAAAGAAGATTGAGCGAAACCCCTCGGGTTTTTCATGTCAACTGGTTCCGGAAAGATGAGGAAGGCAATTTTCTTTGGCCAGGGTACGGCGAAAATATGCGCATTCTAAAATGGATTGTCGATCGAGCTAGAGGACGCGCGAGGGCCAAGGAAACACCAGTAGGCTGGATGCCTCATTATGAAGATCTGGATTGGACTGGCATGGATTTTCCCAAAGAGGATTTTGAGCAATTACAAATGGTTGATCGACTCGCCTGGCGTTCGGAAATCATCGGGCACGAAGAACTCTTTCTCGATTTGCGCGAAGGCTTGCCCAAAGAAATGCTTTACGAACGAGAATTGTTGATCTGTCGGATGTAGCCATATTAAGCATCACGTGTAGGTCTCCCTCGCTAGCGTTGAGAGCACGAATCGCCTCTGCAAAACCGCAAGAAAAGTATTCGCAGTCGACGACGGTCTCGACGAGGCTTTTTGCAATGACGATCTCACTCTTCATTCCGTGCTTCATCGATCAGCTGTTCCCCTCCGTCGGAATTAGCGTAGTTCGAATTTTGGAAAAGCTTGGTCATAAGGTTGACTTCGACGAGTCGCTAGTCTGCTGTGGGCAACCTGCGTTTAATACGGGCTGCTGGAATGAGGCGCGAGATGTTGCCATACGCGTGGTCGATGGACTGAAAAACGCAGAGGTAGTCGTAATACCTTCCGGCTCTTGCGGAGCAATGATCCGAGTCTTTTACCCGGAGATTTTCAAAGGTCATCCGAAACAGGAAGCGGCCTTGTCCCTGGCGCACAAGATCTATGAGTTTTCGGAGTTCCTGGTCGATCGGCTCGGGGTGGTCGATCTCGGAAGCCGGTTTCCGGCGAAGGTCACTTTTCATAATGGCTGTCATGGCTTGCGTGAGCTTCGCTTGAAGCAGCAACCCCGGCAGCTGTTGCGGCAGGTTAAAGAGTTGACTCTCGTGGAAATGGACGATCAGACGTCCTGCTGCGGTTTTGGGGGAACTTTTGCGGTGAAGTTCCCGATGATCTCGACGGCGATGGGTGAAGCCAAATGTGCTTCGGCATTGGAAACCGGCGCAGATTTTTTAGTTTCCAACGATTCAAGTTGTCTTATGCATTTACAAGGGTTGCTCTCGCGGAAGAAAGAAAAACTAAAATCTATACACCTAGCCGAGATTTTAGCTAGTTTCTAGAAAGGTACGCGGCGTAGCCGCAACCACCCACGTTTAGCCTGCGATCCAAATGTCTTCCATCTTTGAAAGCCAGTTTAGAGCCTCCGCGACTAAGCTTACAGCCGACCTCCGCCACCGGTCTCTTATCCGGAAAGCGTTAAAGGGCTACGAAAAGAGTCGAGATGAAAAGAAAGCGCGATTCCAGGATTGGGAAGCCGCGCGGCAAGCAGCTGCCGAAACAAAATGGGAAGCGATCAATCACCTCGACAAGTACCTTTCGGAGTTTGCAGATAACCTTGCTAGGCGCGGTACCAAGGTCTTTTGGGCAAGCACCGCGGAGGAAGCACGAAATTATATTCTGAACCTCGCGCGTGAGAAGCAGGCAAAGACGATCATCAAGTCCAAGACAATGACGTCGGAAGAGATTCACCTGAACGAGGTTTTGGCGAAGGCCGGGTATGAAGTCGTCGAATCTGACCTGGGCGAGTTTATTGTTCAGCTCCGGGATGAGGCTCCTTATCACTTGGTATTTCCGGCGATGCACCTGACACGCAATGAAATAAGCCATCTCTTTCACGAAAAGCTTGGAAGTCCGGAGACTGATAATCCAGAAGAGCTTACAATGACAGTGCGCCGGGACATGCGAATTCGGTACTGCAAGGCAGACATCGGCATTAGCGGAGCGAACTTCGCGGTCGCTGAAACCGGAATGATCGCGATTACAGAAAACGAGGGAAATGCTCGTCTAACGACTTCGCTTCCGAAAATCCATGTCGCGCTTTTGGGCATCGAGAAAGTACTGCCGAAACTTAGCGATCTCGCGCTATTTCTGCCGATGCTTGCTACGGTTGGAACAGGGCAGCAACTCACGTGTTACAATTCAATGATCGGTGGGCCACGTCAGCCCGGCGAAACAGACGGACCGGAAGAGTTCCACGTTATACTTCTGGATAACCGCCGGACCCATTTGTTAGCTGATGCCGAACAGCGAGATGCGCTCCACTGCATTCGGTGCGGTGCGTGCTTAAATGTCTGTCCAATTTTCCGGAACGTCGGTGGACAGACATACGGTACGACGTATCAGGGGCCGATCGGCTCGGTGATTACACCCCACTTGCGGGGACTGCGAGATTGGAAGCATTTATCCTTTGCATCTTCGCTGTGCGGAGCATGCACAGAAGCTTGTCCGGTCAAGATCGATCTTCACCATCACCTTTTGCAAAACCGACGTAATGCCGTCGTCCTGGGGACTGGAAAATTGGACCGCATTGCTTTTCGAGGGTTCGCTTTTCTGGTTAATCATCCTGGCGTGTTTGGGGTTGCAGTGAAAGCCGGCCGGTTAGTCCAGCGGCTACACCGGCTCATCGCGAGCTCTAAAATCGACCCACTACGGGCCTGGACCGCGTCACGCGAAGCACCAGTAATCGCGAAGGAAAGTTTTCGACAATACTGGAAATCTCGGCACAAATGAGCCGGCGCGACGAAATTCTTGGGAGAATTAGAGAGGGGCTCCGTTTAAGAGTCCACGAACCAAAACGCGCAGCCACCTCCAGTGACGGTGTGCGAACCGGCTTAACCACGCGCGAGTGGCTGCCGGCGGTACCAAATGATCCCGAGGGAATCGTTGAGACTTTTGCCAGGAACTGCGTGGAGCTTCGAACACAGTATTACCGAGTTACCGGTTTACCCGAACTCTCCGGAAAATTATTTGAACTAAAGGATAGCGAAGGCTGGAAGCTGATCGCTTCACATCGTGACCCGATTTTGGATTCAATTCTGCCCTCTCTTGGGCTGCCGTTCCTTCTTGCGGAAGACCGGCCGGCGACTGCGGATGTTGAGCGCGCAGACGTCGGGATAACACGGTGCGACGCCTTAATTGCACAGACGGGCTCAATTTTGCTAACCGCGCGAAGCGCCGGTGGAAGGGCGCTGTCAGTGTTGCCGCCGCACCACGTTGCGATCGCCCGTGAAAGTCAGTTGCTACCCGATCTTCCCGCCGCATTCGAACTGCTCAACAAGACTTATGGCGACGCTTATCCAAGTTTGATCACACTCATTACCGGCCCGAGCCGGACAGGCGATATCGAGCGCATACTGGTCCTTGGTGCGCACGGACCGCGAACACTCACCATCATCCTTTTGCGAGATCCCCGATAATTCTCGCGCTTCCGGCGCGGCAGCCGCGATCCCTATAAGGGCCTCGCGTACCGAACTCGCCCGCCCGACGACCTCAAAGCCCTCTGCTGCAGCCAAAAGCTACTTCGTCCGCAGCTGACGATGCAGGCTCCACAAAAGGCAGAGCAGGAAGGTTAAAGTGAACCCATTAATCACGCAGGAGTTGAATACAAAGATGTTCAGTTTTTGGCCAAAATAATTCTTATCGGGACCGAAGAACACATTTCGCGGCTGTGTGGTGTAATCCTTCTGCTTCATCTGCGCGTCGGTGAGCATGTCCGTGATCTTCCGATTTTGGAACAGTTGCTCCGCGGTGAATTGATCGTCGTCGGAATCAAACTTTTTCCGATCGAGCGGCACGCCGCCAATGACCCGATCGATCTCGTGCATTTTCTGATTCACCTGACCGGGATTTTTGCCGGCAAGTCCAGAGAGGATGGCCAAGGCGTCTTTTAGATCATCAAGCCGGTCACCCTCCGCTTGAGTCAGGTCTTTTTGCCTGGCTAACCGTTCGATCTTGTCGGTCAAAATGTCCTGGCGTCGCGTGAACGGGTTAAGCTTGGCCTGGGCCACGATCATGGCCTCATAGGACCAACGCATCGGAATGAGCTGGCAGATAAAGGGCACCTCGACATCCTGTGGTCTCATTCGTCCGTCCGCGGGTTGCTGATCCTTGGCGGCCTGGTCCCGCGTCAGCACGTACAGGAAATCCAGGTTCCGATTCATTTCGTCGTACTTAATCAGCGCCCCACCCAGAATGATTTGGGGAATCAAGACCAACGGAACGATATTGGCGGCAGTCTTGGCGTCATTGACCAAAGACGAAATGAGCAGTCCACCGGCCACTCCCCCGACCGCCGTAGTTCCCATGAACCAAAGATACGGCCAAAACATTCCGCGGATTTCAAGGATTGCGTCGCCGATCAGGAGAAACAGCACACACTGAATGACCGCGAACAGAGATAATGTGAGGAACTTCGACAGCACATAGTAAGGCAGGTGAATATTCAGATTCCTCTCTCGCTCTAGAATTGCCCGGTCCCTGATGATGTCGTCGGCACTGTTAGTGAGCCCGAGGAACATCGCCACGACAAGGGCCAGAAACAGGTAGGTCGGAATATGAAAGGCGGACGCGAAGTTGTAGGTGGAGTTCTCGGCGTATCTCAGGACAAAGCCAATCAATGCGGCCAGGAGTGGAGCCTCGATTATGGTGGTCAAAAGATTCGTTCGATTGCGCAGCTTGCTGACAAAAGCGCGTCTGAAAATGGTAGCGATTCGGACCCATTCATCGCGCCACCGCGTCGCCGGTTTCTTGTCACTGGGAGGAGGCAGATTGGCTGGCGGGTCCTGCTTAAGGGAAACCTGTCGCATTTCCTGGATCAGCCGAAATGATTCGTACTTGTCTCGCCAAAAGTCGGGGGAATATCGCCGCGCTGGGACGAGCTGTCCTTTGCTGTTCTCTTCGTAGATGATGTCTCCGCTCAAATCGCGGAGAGGCGTCTCCAGGACATCGAAAATAAATTCGGGGCGCGTTGTACCGCACGAGGGACAGCCGCCAAGCTCAGTGCCAAAATGCTGCTCGTGTTCTGCGGTCGCAAAATACTGCAACATTTCCTGCGGAGTGCCGAAGAATACCAGTCGGCCACCTTTGTCCAACAAGACCGCTTTGTTGAACATCTGGAATATTTTCGAGGTCGGCGTGTGTATGGTGACAAGGACAATCTTGTTTTGCGAAAGGCTCCGAATGATTTCGATAACGTGCTCTGAATCTTTCGACGAGAGTCCTGAAGTCGGTTCGTCAAATAGGTAGACATCGGCAGAACTGATCATGTCCAGGCCGATGTTGAGACGCTTGCGTTCACCGCCGCTCAAATATTTTTTGACCGAACTGCCAACAACGCTATCGCGCCGCTCGGAGAGACCCAACTCGATCAGTTTACCGTCGATCCGCCGCAGGCGGTCTTTCGCTGACAGATGTGGAGAACGAATCGCAGCCGCGTAATCGAGGTTTTCGAGAATGGTTAGATGCTCGTCGAACGCGTCGTCCTGGGGAATGTACGCGATGTAACCCCGCAATGGTTCGAGATTGCTATAGAGAGATTGACCATTTAAGAGGATCGCGCCATTGGTCGGGTGGGTTTGCCCACAGATCGCTTTGAGGAGGGTGCTCTTCCCTGAACCGCTTGCTCCCATGACGCAGACCATCTCACCTCGATTCACCGCGAACGACATGCCGTCGAGAGCAACGTCACCGGTCTGGAAACGAAGGGAAAGGTCGCGGACTTCCAGGTGCCGAATAATGTTGCGCTCTTCTTCGATAATGCGTTCGGAGAAATCGCAGCGCAAAATCTGCCCGGTATCGATGCGGATGATATCGCCGTCGGTCAGACTAGCCAAATTTCGAACGATCGTTTCACCGACCATGATCGGGCGATCCGCCTGCAAGACCTCCAGAGTCCCTACTCTCCGCTCATAGTCACACGAGATTTTAAGGAGCACTTCGCCGCTTGTCCCAGGACTGAGCAAGATATCGTCCTCCTCCAGCAAGGATGGATTGTTCGAGACAAGGTACTCGGATTTTGACGCCTTTAGTTGGAAACGGCCGCCCATCGCGCGGGCCCCGCGCCGCAGATCAACCAACGGAAGTTCCAAAGCGTTCTCAAATACGATTCGGTCTTCCAGGTTGCCCGAGACCGTGGTCCCGGCCTTGAGGCCCATCCCATTGAGCGTGGCGGTCACGTTTTTGAGGGCCTTCACCTGAACGTTCAGACCAAACTGGACTTCCAGACTGCTATCCCGCGTTCTGGACTTCTCGAGCTGTACCACATCATTGGGCGCAACCGTCACGAAAATATGCGGTAAAGAAACGTTCTTCTTGGCATTAAAATAGAAGAGGAGATCCTGATGACTGATGACTCGCTCATCAAAGAGCAGACGCTGGCCCGGGTAGATCCGGCAAAACTCCCCCGGCGCCAAAGTTCGCCCTCTAACCGTGACTGGGCGGCCACTCAGATTCTTAAACAGGATCAACTCATGGTACCGATAGGCCATCAAGCGTTCGTCTTGTCTCAATTCCTTCAACTGCACATCAGCGGTTGGTTCCGAGCCAAAAACGATTGATTCAAGAGGAGAAGTCCCCTTTTGGTAGATTGAAGGATCGGCGGATTCCGCTGCGTTCAGCTGATAGACAATATCGATTGCCTGGGCCGCCATGCCCAGTTGGGACATGAACGAATAATAAGCAATGACCTGTTCCTGCTGCATACCAGCCTTGGAGATGAGGTCATACAGTTGGACACCCAGCATGATCTTTCGATCCTGCGGCATCTCTTCGGCGAGCCGCTTCGCCATGTGCGCAAGATCCTGGTGCTCTTTTAACGCCTTCTTGAAGAGAGTCCGAAGTTCCGAATAGACCGCTTCGGGATAGTCGTACCTTAAGAACCCGAGGCTGGAGTCGATTTCGTCTTCCAAAATCCTTCCGTCGACTTTCGTAAATCCCGCCAGAACCTGGATCAGCAGAGGTAGAAGGTTACGGTCACCGCCAGGCCGGCGTCTTTTTCGACGCAGGCGTCGCAGGGTCAGGGCGGCGAAATCCCTCGCTTTTCGCGTGAGCGGTCTCGCCTTCCGAATTGGCGCATCCAGGGTTTGAGGCATTTCCGGATCGAGATTAGCTGCTGATTAGAAAAGAAGCAACCTCGGTCGGGATGCGCTCTTACGCGTCCGGGGTTGGCCAACCCATCAGGGCGACGGCTTGGTAGCGCGGTGGCTGCTACGACGGAGCGTAGCCCTCCAAGCCGCCACAGCACCACAGCTCGGACGGAGCCTCGCCCTACCGGCTGCAGAGCACAGGATGACTTTTGCAGGCTAGTTTCCTTGCCGGTTGCCCTGATTTCCTCTACAATAAGCTAGTTCGCTCAAGAGAGTTCCAGTATGGCTTTGCTTTCAAGCTTCAACGGAGATCGCCCAGTCACGTATTTTCGGGGTTACCCGATATACTACGCGACGATACTGACGATCAGTTACGCGGTCGGGGTCCTGGCTACTTTCCTCGCCAAAGCCTTCGGAGGATGGGACGCCATAGTTTCGCTGCTGGCATTCGACTCAAGTCGTTCGATCCTAGGCGGCCAAATCTGGCAAATCGTCACATACTCGTTCATCGACGTTCCGAGTTTCTTCACGATCATCGGCCTCCTGTTCCTCTACGTGTCAGCTGTTGAGATCGAAAAATACATCGGAAAAGCGCGATTCTTAACGCTCTACGGAGTCATTATCTTGATTCCTGTAGTGACCCTGACCGTTCTTGGCCTGATCACCAGTTCTCCGATCCTTTACTTTGGCCAGACGCAAGTGATGATCGGTCTCTTTATCGCCTTTTGTACGCTGTACCCTGGAGTTCAGTGGGGCGGATTCCTGACCGCAAAATGGGTCGCAATTGCCAGTTTAGTGCTCTCTTCGGTGGTTGACCTCTCTTCCTCGGCTTGGGTCCCACTCGGGGAGCTTTGGCTGATCAGCGGATTCGCATTTGGTTATATACGGTTTCTTCAGCGAGGCGGAGAATTGCCTTCGTTTCGTCTGGCGTTGCGAAGGCGGCCGAAATTGCGAGTGGTTCAGAAACCGAAGTCGCGACCGCGCCCGACTGTTGTTGAACCCGCAGAGAGTAGCACCGTCGAGATTGACCAATTGCTCGACAAAATCTCAAAACAGGGTCTCAGCAGTCTGACCGCACAGGAGCGCGCTGCGTTAGAACGTGCTCGCGAGAAGCTGTTGGAAAAGGACGAACAATAATTGCCTAAGGGGCGAGGAGCCTCGCCCTACCTGAGCCGCGACCCGCGGCCCGCCCGACCCGATGATGTTCTCTGGCCGATTGGATTTATGACTTCTCCGGTTGATCGTCTACGTAAAATTGTGGCTCAGCTCCGGTCGCCAGACGGCTGCCCATGGGATCGCGAGCAAACTCACGAAAGCCTGAAACCGCATTTGGTCGAAGAATGTTACGAGTTGATGGATGCAATCGATGCGGGCGACGACAAAGAACTCAAGGAAGAGTTGGGCGACTTGCTGCTGCAAGTCGTTCTGCACTCGCAGATGGCCGCCGAAGCCACTCGTTTCACGCTGGACGATGTTGCCACGGTGATTGCCGACAAACTTGTGAACAGACATCCCCACGTTTTCGGAGATAGCCGATTACCGAATAGTGAAGCAGTTCTTAGGCAATGGGAGGTGATCAAGCGTTTCGAAAAACAGGAACGCCGCTCGGTGCTTGATGGTGTTCCCAGAGCCTTGCCGGCTCTGGCGCGCGCCCAAAAAATTCAGACTAAAGCAGCGAGGGTCGGTTTTGACTGGGACAAGGCCGAGGGTGCCCTGGCGAAAGTGCGGGAAGAACTCCGAGAGGTCGAGTCTGCGGCGGAGGGTCATCTGGAAGAGGAGCTTGGCGATTTACTCTTCGCCGTGGTGAATTTCGCCCGCAAAAAGAAGCTTGATGCGGAGCAGCTCCTGAATGCAGCGACCGCGAAATTCGCTGCTCGGTTCCGTGCGATGGAACGCATGGCAGAGGACCGCGGTGTGGAATTCGGCTCCCTTGGTCTGCCGGAAATGGATCGTTTGTGGGAAGAGACGAAGGCAGGGAGTTGATCCAGGAGGGGGCAGCGCGCCGCGGAGTCTCTACCCATAGGACCGACAGGACCTATAGGACCCATAGGCCCTATGGGTAGAGGCTCCGCCCGGTAGCTGAC
Organism: Verrucomicrobiota bacterium; assembly: GCA_019236035.1. GTDB lineage: Bacteria > Verrucomicrobiota > Verrucomicrobiia > Chthoniobacterales > JAFAMB01 > JAFAMB01. The sequence goes on from JAFAJU010000565.1 coordinate 11,267, forward strand.
CCCAATTCACGCCGACCCTACGGGACGGATCTGTTGGCGACACGTTTTCCAGGCACTTCGTGCCTGGCTACGATCGTTCAGTCCCTACGGGACGGCTTGCAGCGTTGCTTGCAACGCCAGGGAGCCGCTGTCAGGTTGCGGATCGGCGATGCTTACGACGCCTTGAGCTGCATCTGTGGGCCATGGGTTAACGAGGGCCGAAGCGGCTCCCCTCCAGGCGGCAATGCGTTGCAACGTGAAGCCTGCCTCCTCGTTTGCACACCTCAGGACTCGCGGTAGGTTCATCAATGCCTGAAACACCATTTCCGTCGCAAGAGGAACTCCAGAAGAAGATCCAGGAGTTCATGAAGGCGAATTTCGGCGATCACGTCGCAGTGTCCGCGTTTACCCAACAGGCGACCACCGACGACCCACCCGAAGAACGGCATGAATCGATCGACCCTTTCCAATTCAACGCGACACCAAAACAGATCAAAGCCCACCTGGATCGTTTCGTCATTCAACAGGACGAGGCAAAAAAGACGCTGTCGATTGCGGTCTGCGATCACTATAACCACGTCAATCGCGTCCACAGGCTCGAAAAGGAAAACCCGGAAACCGCCCGCCAGATTGAGTACACCAAGGGCAACGTCTTGCTACTTGGACCAACCGGTGTGGGTAAGACCTATCTGGTCAAGCACGTCGCCGACTTGATCGGTGTAGCGTTTGTGAAAGCTGATGCGACCAA
>JAFAJU010000577.1 GCA_019236035.1 Verrucomicrobiota bacterium
CTTGACCCCACTCTCAACATTGTAGGCCGATCGACCGTAAGCGATTATGATGTGCGAGCGCGTATCTTTGGCCACGTATCTAATCCCACGGTATTACTGGACAGCTCGCCGCCACTGGCTCAGGGAGATATTCTCGTGCTGCTGGCCACCGGCTCAACTACTTCGGAATTCGCGCAGAATCCCTCTTTGCTGGCCGGCCGCGCGACCTTCATTGTTGTACAACAGCTTTTCAGGAAGTTTTTCCCCAGTACGAATCGGGCTGATGAACAAAAAGAGCCCTTCATCGATCGCTTTTCGGTCAATGTCATCCCAGGGAACAGGGTGGGCGAACAGGATATCGTGGCTAGCTTTAAATTGACCAAGAATTGGCAGGTCATCGCAAACATCGGCTCCACCAGTTACCAGGGCCGTCTAAAGTATCTAATTCGCTTCCGATGAGATGCCTTCTTGCCACCATCGTCGGACTGTTAGCGTGTCCGCTGGAAATCTCGCTTGTCGGACAGGTCCAGACCCCCCAGAAAGCTGCCGAGCCGGAGCCGATCGCTAGCAACAGTCCTCCTCCACAGACGGCGTCGCGAGTGCGGTTTGTCGGCAATACCAGGTTCGATGACAGAGCGCTCAAGGCTGCACTTGCAGACCCTCTCTCAGCGATTCAGCAGCGCGGTCTGAGCTTACCCTTGGCCGATGACACAGCTTACTATCTTGGAGTGTTTTATCGGCGACAAGGTTATCCGGCAGTCGATGTGAAGTACAAGATTCAGGGTCCCTATCTGGAATTGGATATTTTTGAAGGTCCTTACTACAAGTTGGGTGAAATCTACTTCGAAGGTAACAAAACTTTTCAGCCGTCTGCCTTGAAGGATTACATGATCGGCACTACCCGCGCTCGATCTTCTCAGTTCCAGAAAGAGCTCCCTTTTGTCGAAGCTGACTTGGTCACCGGAACAACTTTATTGCAAAGTTTCTATGTCTCACAAGGGTTCCCGCAGGTTCAGATTGTTAAGCTTACGACTCTCCCGGATAACAAGCGGGGAGCGGTTGACGCAGTCGTAACCATCAATGAAGGACCCCGCTTTTTTTTCGGGCCGATCTCATTTTCTGAAAACTTCGGCATCGCTCCCGAGGAATTCTCTGAGAAAATCAAATCTTTGACCGAGCCGCCCAAGCCGTACTCCGAGGCGGAGCTTCAAAACTTGCAGAGAGACCTGACCTTCCAGTTCAAGAAGAAAGGTTATTACCTCGCCGTCGTAAGCGTGACGCCGAATTTCCGGGGAGTGCAAGCCGGTCGGGTGCCTATTACTGTGGAATCGGTGCCCGGCCCGATTTTCCAGTTTGGCGCCGTGGTGGTGCACCAGGAACCAATTGCGCGGCTTCGACCTGAGTTTCTACCGCGACGTCTAGAGCGGCTTCGGGGCAGAACTTACGATCCAGACAAAATAAAGGATGTATACAGCAAACTTTACCTGACGGGCCTGTACGATACGATTGATATACAGGAGGTACCACAGCCAGATCACACGATCCAACTCGTGGCCAACCCCAGGGAAGCCAAGGCGAAAGAATTGGGCTTTTATGTGGGGTACGACACGTTCGATGGAATTCTGCTGGGCACTAACTACACCAACCGTAATATAGATGGGCTGGGTCGCATATTTTCATTCTTCGTGGATTACACGGGTCGCGGTCCCGATGGCGAAATTTCCTACCAAAACCCCTGGTTTCTTGAAAGCGATATAGATTTTCGTGCGGCGCTTGGTCTTTCGTATAAAAGCCTGATCGGGTATGCCATTCAGAAGTACTATGGGCGGATCGCGTTTACTAAGACATTCAGAAAAGGAATCGAGACTGCTGCGTTTTTGGAAGCGAAGGAAGCCGACGTCACGTCTATTGTGATCAGACCGGAGTCCCTGGCGGGTCCGACTGCTTATCAACTGATTACTTTGGGACTGACCCAAACATTCGATTTCCGGGACAGCCCCATCAATCCGCACCATGGTTGGGTCCTCGATGGCTCTGCATCCTTCTCCGAAAGCGTCGATGGGAGTGCCAGCTTCGCCCGCTTTACCGGCCGGTATTCGAGCTACTTCAGTTTCGGGAAAACTCTTCTCGCAGTCGGTGCCAGAATGGGCTACATCAACGCCGTCGAAGGCACAGCCGGCGTTCCCATCGACGAGCGATTCTTCAACGGGGGACCAACAACGGTCCGAAGCTTCTATGAGACCACGCTGAGCCCAAAAGACACTGAGAACCATCCAATCGGTGGACTCGCCCGGTCGATCTTCAACGTGGAATATAATGTCCCGATTTTTGGGGACCTGATCGGAGCAGCTTTTTTCGACGCAGGCGGTACGGGCAATACGCCGTTTGACAACTTCGCCACCGGCATCGGTGGCGGTGTCCGTTACAATCTTCCCATCGGCCCGGTTCGCCTCGATTATGCTGTGAACCCCGCCCCGCGAAAAAATCAGAGTTCCTCAGTGTGGACCTTTAGCTTCGGTTTCGCGTTCTGAAGAGTGGAAGAGTGTCAGTGCCAGCGCCGGTGCCAGCGGGGAGGCAGGAGCCAGGACGCGACGAAGCGCGTCCCTACCGGACGCTGGGCCAACATACGGTAGGGCCAAGGACTTCGGCGAGCTCAGTCGAGCCGTTCACGTTGGCCTAGATTAGCGACGAGCTCATTGCAAGGCTAGCCCCGAAAGCTTTCGGGGAGAGGTCACGCTTCGCGACACAGCAACAATTTGGGCGGTGCCGCCCACTGACACTGGCACTGGCACCGACACCACTCTTACCCGAATCGGCCCGAGATGTAGTCCTCAGTTTGCTTCTGCGAGGGGTTACTGAAGATTTTCTCGGTTCGATCGAACTCTATCAGGTTCCCGAGATAAAAGAAGGCGGTCATATCTGAGCAACGGGTCGCCTGCTGCATATTGTGCGTTACGATGACGATCGTAAACCGCTCTTTGAGCTCGTCAATCAGCTCTTCCACTTTAGCAGTGGCAATCGGGTCGAGTGCAGAACAAGGTTCATCCATCAAGATGATGTCGGGTGCGACGGCAATCGCGCGCGCGATACAGAGACGCTGCTGCTGGCCGCCGGAAAGACCAAGAGCACTCTCGTGCAAACGGTTCTTTACCTCGTCCCAAAGAGCTGCCCCCTTCAGGCTCGATTCTACCGTACCGTCAATTGTCGCCTTGTCCCGGACACCGCCAATGCGTAGACCGTAGGCGATGTTCTCGTAGATCGATTTTGGGAATGGATTGGATTTCTGGAATACCATTCCCACCCGTTTCCGTAATTGGATGACATCGATTTCCGGCCCGTTGATATTGACTCCTTCAATGGTGATCGCTCCGGCAGTGACCCGGGCACGGTCCAGCAAATCATTCATCCGGTTAAAACACCGGAGGAGCGTCGACTTGCCACACCCGGAAGGACCGATGAACGCTGTCACTTTCTTTTCGGGAATCTTCAGATGAATTCCATGAAGCGCCTTACTAGCGCCGTAATGGAAGTCGACCCCCTCGACGTCAATCATCGTCCGCGTCGGAATCTGTGCTTTGATGTCTGAGACGAGAATTTCAGCGGAAGCGGGCGCGGGCCCGCTGAGCCTCTCTAAACTCGTCCCGGTCGGTCTCGCTTGTTCCATATTAGGCATGGGTTTGGCCCGTTAGGATCACACCTTGTTCAGCCGAGAGCAAGTACTCTTACGGGGAACACTCCCGAGAGGGTTTTTCTCAGCGTATTGGGCTATGAAAATTTGAGTGGTGAATTTTTCGAGTGTTTTAGCGCTTTTCGCTGAGCTTAATCCCATGCCCCTAAATCCGAAAAAAAGCCCGAAGGCGCTGGCCATCGGGCTTTAATTCAACAGCGCAGCGGACGGTTCAGAACTTCATGATGAGGTTGGCCTGCAAAACGATGTCCTGGCGGTCCCGGGCGATCGGATACTGCTGGCTTCCGGGAAATGGTGTGCCAGTGGCCGGGTTTATCACGTTGCCTGTCGCGTAGCCGCCGTAGAGATTCCCATGCAGCGCGTGGGAATAATATAAAGTGACCACTGCGGTGAGGAAATCGGTGAAGTTGTAGGCCGCATTGAACTCCCAGCCCTGGGTATTAAGGTTACTCAAAGCAAAGTTTGAGTTGTTGACGTTCGGATCGATCGAGCTGATGCCCTGCTGCCTGTAGTCGGCGGATACGGAAAAGTCCCCAGCCTTCTTGTTTTCACCGAATTTCAGACCCACCAACCAAGACGAATTATCAGAGAAGCTGGGAGTCGCAAGACCGGTGAAGGTGGGCGTCGCGGACCTGCCAACGTAGTGGTAATGCGAAAACAGCGGGCCCAAATCCCTGTTGAAACGATCGTCCCCGGTGAAGTTGTAGGCAAAATCCCAGTAAAGGCTCAGCGGCCTGCCAAAGATTTTGTAGGTGATGTCGCCAGGCGCGAGGATGATGTTCAGGTCGCGTTGTGTGACCGGAAAAGGCCCAGAGTTGGCGAGCGTATCGCCGAACGCAGTGGCAGTACCGAACCCGGTGGTGGTACCGGTCTGGTCGAACGTTTGCCCTTGCACTGTGACGGGCGGCACAATGGATCCGTGTGGGCCAGGCGAGCCACCGGAGGAGGCATCGTTATAGCCCAGGAATCCCGGAGCAAATGTAATGGTCAGTTTGTCTCCGAGATGGAGCCTGGCCAGAAGCTGTTGCTGGAAAGCGTAGGCGTCCCACTTTAATTGTGTGCTGCCCGAATTCGCGTTGTTATTGTTGAAAACGAACTGGCCGGCTATCAGGGCCAACTCCAGGGAGTTGCCAGGGCCCGGTGGCGGTGGCGGCGGAGCCTTTCCTTCTTTACCCTCGGCGACAGGCTCCCCGAAAGTCATGTTGAAGAACTTGTCAAAGTCGATACGCTCGACAAGACCTTGGGGATCAACATCCGGATCGTAAATCAAGTCTGTCGTATAGAACGGATTGGCCTGTTTACCCGCAATAAAAGTGAGGCCGGGCGTCGGGGCCCATCCCATAAAGGCCCGGGCGATGTAGATACCGTACAGATCGTATCCACCTGTATAGGTTGCGTTCTTCGTGTCAGCCGACCGGTTATCACTCGTGGCGAGCATTACGCCACCGAAGAAATTGCCGGCGAGCTTGAAGTCAGCCGTCAGGCGCAGGCGGAAACGCCACCGGTCACGTGGGATGACCTGATCCACAGGACCAAGTCTGGGATTTGTCAGGATCATCGGTATCCGCTGATCCCACTGGTTGCGAATGCGG
>JAFAJU010000459.1 GCA_019236035.1 Verrucomicrobiota bacterium
TCATAGATCTCGACGAAACGCCGATTCCACTCAATCTGATCGTAATTGTAGTCCCCGAAGCCTTGGACTGGAGCAACAATAACGGTGTCCACGCCTACGATTGACGCGATGAAGCGGATGTCATGTCGCTGATAATCCTCAGGAGTCATACCGAAAATCGGACTCTCTTCGTCGATCCGGTGCCGTACCGTTAAAACGGCCGGAAACATGACCAAATGATCAAATTCCAGTTTGAGCGACCGAAAGCGTCGCACCTCGTGTCCTTCTGCTGTGATCGTGTTCCTCATTAGGATTATACGGAATTCGGGCTCGACCATGGCCTGATGCCGTAGATTCGCCACGCGAATCATCAAATTGGGTACTCCATCAAACGGCGCAATAACCGCGACTTTACTGAATTGCAATCGCGCGGTGGGCCGAGAAAAGCGCACAAAAATCAAACCGGTGATCACCGCCAGCCCAAACATGCCCACCATGATCTCGAACATGGAGATCAAGTGCCCATAGAGCGAGTCAGGATACATGTGGCCATAGCCAACGGTCGCCAGCGTTTCCACGCTAAAGAAAAAAGCGTAGAGAAAAGAACCTGGCGGCATCTCGGCGACGGAGTGCTCGTGCAGCGTGTACAACAGAGCAAATACAACATTGATGAGAAGGTAGATCCCGAAAACTACGCCGGCGAACCCAGGCCAACTCAGGGTCAGGATAAAATGGTACGTATCTCGCCAGTCGAACTTCTTGGCATTGAGCTTAACGAATTCGAATTGCCCGGACCGGACCCGGATGTGGCGTGACCTTCTTTTCATAGCATAGCTGTTTAGATCAGAGAACCATGCGACAGTGGACTTTTTTCGCAAGAATACACCAGAGGGCGCAGTCTGGACGCCGCTTACGACAATTCGGACAAAACAGGGCTGGCCTCTGACAGGATAGCGTTCATTGGCGTCTGGGCATTTTGGTAAGCACCTCGATCATGGGGCGGCTGATCTATGATGCTGAGAGGAAAAATGGAAATATTAATATTCGCGCTAATCGCATCATACAACGCACATCGACACCAAGAGCGGGCGGTCGTTGAATCGGAAGAGTTTCAGCCCTTTGACCTTCAAGCGCTGTCAAACTCGGTGGACAACAAGCCAACCCGGTCGAGTCAGCCCGAGGTATACGTGCCACAAACTGCCTGCGAAGTTCTCTGAGCCTGCCGGTGTTAAACAGCGGCGAAGCCGTGACAGATAATAGCCTAGGCCTGAGCTTGCGAGGCCTAGGAGAGCCTCGCAGCGTGGTGCAGCCGTTCCAATCTTGCGCGCCTTCAGCGCTCGACGCTTTGGGTTATCTGTTCCTAGGCCTCGCAAGCTCAGCCTAGGCTCTTCTCTGTCTCGGCTTCGCCGCTAAACCTCCAAATTTGGAATTTGGAATGGAAAGAGCGGAGACGGTCAAATTCGCAAATTCGAACTTGCGAGGCCTAGCTAGGAGTCTGCGTCCTTTAAGGCAGGTCGCTTCAAGCCCATTTTTTCTATGCGGGCGATCAAAGTGGTAGGTTTCACCCCCAAAAGCTCGGCGGCTCCGTCAATACCTTTGATTCTCCAGCTGGCCTTTTGTAGGACGGCAAAAAGGTTCTCGCGCTCGCGGCGGCGCATTTCTGATTCAGTCAGGTATTCCGGTTCACCCTGGTCAATATCCCGTGGCGCAATGGTAGTCAGATTAACTCCCGTCTCCGGCAACTCGAATTGCAAAGTGCCGCCCTGAGCGAAGACGACGGCGCGCTCGATGACGTTTCGCAGCTCCCGGATGTTGCCGGGCCAGTCGTAATTTTGCAGGGCTTCTATCCCCGCACGTGTCAGCCTCGGTTTCGGTAATCCGAGTTCTTTCACCAGCGATTCGACGAAATGCGTTGCCAGAAGAGGGATATCTTCTTTGCGTTCCCTGAGGGCAGCAACTTTCAACGGAAAAACATTTAGACGGTAATAGAGGTCCTCGCGAAAACGGCCCGCAGCGACCTCCTTCTTTAAGTCTCGGTTAGTGGCCGCAACGATTCGCACATCCACGTGCCGAGTTCTATCCTCTCCCACTCGTTCGTAGCATTTCTCCTGCAGAACGCGCAAAAGCTTGCCCTGCAGTTCCAGAGGGATTTCACCAACCTCGTCCAGGAAGAGAGTTCCACCCGCAGCGAGCTCGAAGCGCCCAGCCCGATCTTTAATAGCGCCGGTGAATGCGCCTTTTGCGTGGCCGAAGAATTCGCTTTCAAACAATTCCTTAGGGATCGAGGTGCAATTAACTCGGACCAACGATTTGTCTTTCCGCCGGCTGCACTCGTGAACAGCGCGAGCAATAAGCTCTTTTCCGGTTCCGGTTTCGCCCAAAATCAAGACCGTTGAGTCACTGAAGGCGACCGTCTCGACCTGCAGCAGTACGTGATGCAACGCCGCACTCTGGCCCACTATCTCCGAAAAGCCGGTTCTGACTTCATCTGCTAGTTTTGTTTGGCTCGGCTTATTCTTTAACTGTTCAATCTGGCGACCGCGGTTATTCGCCTGGTTAACTGCGTTGAGCAAGTCTTCGTCGCGGAAAGGCTTCGTGAGAAATTCGATAGCGCCCGCTTTCATGGCGCGCACGCTCATCGGGATGTCGCCGTGACCGGTGATGAAAATAATGGGAATCTGAGCATTACCGCTGGCCAGTTCCTGTTGCAGATCAAGACCACTGATTCCTGGTAGTTGCACATCGAGCACCAGGCAGCTGAGAGCTTCTCGAGGCCGGTTGCTCAGAAACTCTTGTGCTGAGGCAAATGCCCGCACCTTCAGCCCCATGGAGCGCAGCAGATTGCTCAGGCTTTCCCGGATTAACGATTCGTCGTCGATTACGCAAACAAGTGAGTCGTTCTCATTCATAGTTTACTTCCTGTCGAGTCCTGATCGCACCATGCTGGCCAGCACCAACTCTTGGTTTCACGAGTCTTCGAGAGCCGCGTAGATTGCATTGAGTAGTTCTTCCTCGTAAAAGGGCTTGTGTAAAAACGCTACCGCGCCAGCTTCGAGGGCTTGGGTGCACAGAGCGTCATTTTCGTGCGCCGTGACAAAGATGATCGGCAGGTGCGAGTCGGCCAAAAGCATCTGACGCTGGAGCTCCAGTCCGCTCATGCCAGGCATGCGCATATCGAGAATCAGGCAGCTCGTCTCACGCGCTTGAGTCGACTTCAAGAACGCTTCCCCCGAGCAAAAACTTTGCGCCCGCCATCCGACCGATCGGATCAGATTCTCGAGCGAGCTCCTGAGAGCGTCGTCATCGTCAACAACCGAAATCAGTGGAACTCCTGGCATCCAAAGTCTGTTGCTCCTTTCCCGATTCGTTTTCCCACTACGGTTTGCAGACCGCAGAACCGATCACCACAGCCATTTTAGTTTGGGCTGACGATCGGCGCAGAAACAGACTAAATTACGCGGAGAGCGACTTCTAGTTTACCTTGGTACAGGCTTCTACGACTTTGGGATAGGGATTCCCAGCCGATCAGCCATCCTGACCAGCTCGGGCAAGGAGCTGGCTCCCATCTTCTCCATCACCTGATGGCGATGCATCTTGACTGTGGCCTCGCTAGTGCCCAGTTCCGCCCCTATCTGCTTGTTGAGTAGCCCTGCGACCACGCGCGTCATCACTGCCCGCTCTCGCGGGGTGAGCGATTCGAACCGGCTACGCAGTTCTTCAAGCGCTGCTCGCTGCTCGCGAGCAGCCCGATCCCGTTCCAACGCCTGCTGAATAGCATCGAGCAGATCCTGCTCGCGGAAAGGCTTGGTCAAGAACTCCACGGCCCCGGCCTTCATCGCGCGGACGCTCATCGGGATATCGCCATGGCCGGTGATGAAGACAATGGGAATCTCCATCCCGGGATTACTCGTTTGCCTCTGCAGATCAAGCCCACTGAGTCCCGGCAGCCGCACATCGAGCACCAAGCAACTGGGCAGGTCTGGTCGCTTGCTCCGCAAGAACTCCTTAGCCGAGGCGAAGACCTCGACCCGCAGCCCAACCGACCGAATGAGGTTCTCGAGTGACTTGCGCATCGGCGCATCATCATCAACCACGAACACCATGGCGTCTGTTTCGGTCATGAGATCCTCTCATCACGAATCGGCAACGCAAACTGAAAACTGGCGCCCCGGGATGCATTTGCCTTCGCCCAGAGCCGCCCGCCGTGAGCTTCGATGATCGAGCGGCTGATCGCCAATCCCATGCCCATTCCTTTAGGCTTAGTCGTATAGAAGGCGTCGAAAAGATGATCAAGACCCTTTGGATCCAGTCCGGGGCCCGAATCTCGCACCGCAATCAATACGTGAGTGCATTGAGCTTCGGCCGAGTCTTGGTATGCAAGCGCGTCTTCCTCTGATTGATCGAGAGTTTCAGCCACTTTCTGGGAACTAACCCAGAGTTCCCGCGGGCCCTCGCTCATTCCGCACATGGCTTCGATGGCGTTGATTAGCAGATTGAGAATCACTTGTTGCAATTGGATTCTATCTCCCAATATGAGGGGTAAATCATAGGCGAGCTGACTCTGCAGTGAAATGCGACTCCGTCGCACCTCGCCACCCGCCATTGCCATGACTTCACTGATCGTTTCGTTGAGGTCCAACCAGTCCTTCTGCGGTGGCGCCTTTTTGGCTAGAGCACGAATCCGGTCGATGATTTCGGCGGCTCGATGACCGTTTGCGATCACCAGCGACGCAGATTGCCGAGCCTCCTCCAGGTTCTGAGCCGCCAGCCAGCGCAGACAGGCACTGGCGTTGTTGACGACTGCGCCGAGCGGTTGGTTGATTTCATGAGCGATCGCGGCGGTCAACTCCCCCAGCGTCGTCACACGTGTTACGTGTGCCAATTCCGCCTGCGCTTTCTGCAACGCTTCCTCCGCCCGTTTGCCCTCCTCCTCGAACCGCTTTTGCTTGCTCAAATCGAATACGAATGCTGCACCCTCGTTCCCGCTTCCTTCGAAAGTTGCGCATCCAAGCAGTACCGGCACGCGGCTGCCGTCTTTCCGAAAGTACTCCTTTTCGAAAGGTTGAATGGTGCCCGTCGCCTCCAACTCGGTTTGAGCCTGTGCATCGCGGTCACGCCATTCCGGGGGCGTCAGGTCCGTCCAGCGCATATCACCCGAGACGAGATCCTCACGGCTATATCCCAGTATGCGCAGAAACGCCTCATTAGCCTCGAGAATCTCACCTTGGAGATTCCAGATATAGATCCCCATAATGTTGGCGTCGACTAGGCGCTGGATCTTTGCTTCGCGTTCTTCCAAATCGCGGTAAAGACGGATATTCTCCAAGGAAATCGCCGCCTGCGAGGCCAGCAGTTTCAGGACCGCGATCCGCGTGGCAGTGAATGCCTTGGGGGTCAGGTTATTTTCCAGGTAAAGCTGACCGATAAGTTTGCCCTGGTTAATCAACGGCAAGCAGAGAATTGAACGGGCACGGTGCCGGCGAATGTAGATGTCCGCCGAAAACGGATTCTGGGCTGAGGCATCATCAAGCATTACATTCTCCTGCGTGCGCACGACATAATGCACGATTGACTCAGGCACCACAGCCTCGGCCAGGGAGGCTACTCCCAAACGGACGATTACATTGTCACCGCTGGTTATGGCTTCGGCCTCTATCCGCTGCTCAACACCTCGGGGAAGAATCAACAGACCGCGCTCGGCACCTGCGTGCTCAATCGCGGTGCGCATGAGCGTGTCAATGAGTTTCTCCCAAGCGATCTCGCCCGACACCGCTTGAGACACTTTGATCACGGTGGCGAGATCCAGGTGTTCGACCGGTGCGCCGATCGTGCTCGTTGAACCCGGTGTTGGTTCTTCCTCCCTGAGGTGCGGATACAACTCGTCCAGTTGCCGCACCTTGCCGGCGCCCCCCCAGCGGAGATAGCAGTAGCGGGCTTGAAGCAAATACGTGCGCGCGAATTTATCGAAGCCGCGTGCCGCATAGAAACGCGCGGCAACTTCGTAGGCGACAGCCTCGTTGTGAATAAAGCCGTTTGTACGTGCGGAGCGGATGGCCTCCTCGTAGAGACGCATGGCATCGAGATCGCGGCCCTCTATTCGTGCGATCTCTGCGCCCACGAGCGCGGCGCGGTTTTCGAAATTCTCAGGGCAATTCTGCGCCCATATTTCAAGTTGCTTTTGGTGCGTTGTCAAAGCCTCGAAATGCTGCTTCCTATCGTCGGAAGAGGCGGAATCCCAGGATGCCGCGTGAGAAAGGGCGCCATAGAAGCGAAACTCAGCCGTTTCGAATTGCGATGGTGACGTCCAAAGCAGCTGTTGCGCCCTCAATGATGCACCGACAGCCGAAGCATAGTCCCCGGCCAAAAAGCGGGCTTGCGTTTTTCGAATGCGATACCAGAACTCGGACAGGCTCAAAACCGGGCTGCTTTCCAGATGGCGCTCGAATCCAAGTTCATCAAACCTCTCATCATTGAAGCAGCCAAATTTCGGAGTTAACCCACGGAGCGTCCGGATAAATCCGACTTGCCCGATGATGATGTCAACTATGAGGCCGAACCGCGCTTTCTGGACAAATTCGAGAGCGTCCTCGGCTTCCAGTTGCACTTCGGCCAGAGGATCGCCCACGGTCAAAAAGTTCGAGATCAACTCATCGCGGCAATAGGCCATAAATGTAAGGTCGCCCATTCGATTGGCGATATCGAAGGCGCGCCGTATCAGGTCGCGTCCGGTCAGGGCATGTTTTGCCCATGGCATAACGATGTTCCCGAAAGACATATAGGTGCGGGCTTGGTAACGCGTTAAGCCACGTTTTTCGACCAGCTCATACCCAAGCCGACCGAACCGAAATCCGTCCCTGTAATTGCCAAAGCACGGGCCAGCGACTATGGCAAACCATACATAGGCGAAGCACGACCCGTCGCTGTTGCCATGCTCGAGGCTCAGATTCACCATCCGGCAAATCACGAGCGAAAGTAAGTTCACATCGCAAAACTTTGCCGGCGTCACGACCTCGCCCAGAACCTCCAGAGCGTCTAGGACGTCCGGCTTGGTCATCAAGGGCGAGTCAACGAGTTCTTCGATTTCCCGGTTTCCAAGCTGGAACCAGATTCGATCGTATTCGCGCTTTGCTTCATCGCTGGTCGGATGCGGCGCCCAGTCAGTGCCGCCCCGTCGAAGGTATTCAAGACAGACCTCCACGGCGCGGTCGCTCCGATCCATCGTCTGGTAAAGCATGAGCCGCAAACGTGTGACGATAGCGATATCGTGGCTGGTTTTAGCTCGGTTCGTCAGCGCCGAAAGCCGATTTTCCGCCGCCGGGTCCGCCGTCAGTAATTCACACTCGGCGATAAGAGATTCTATTGAGAAGATAAGCTCGTAATTGTTGTCCCAACTCTCTTCCGCTAACAGCGCCCGTGCAGCTGCGAGATATGAAAGCGCCGAGAAATAGGCGGTCGACGTCTTCGCTCGCTTGCCCGCAACAAGATTGAACTCCGCGACGCGTTCGCGCTCCTCAGCTGACGTGATGAGATGGGAGGCGCGGTTGAGCTGATTGACAATCTCGAAGATCCTCTCCTCTCGCTTCTCCGGAGGCGTTTGCGCTGCAAACAGTCTCCCTATCCGGAGATGAGTTTCGGCGCGCGATTCTTCTGGGATCAAAGAATAGGCTGCTTCCTGGACACGATCGTGAAGAAACCTGTAAGAATCTTCCGCGCGGGAGATAAGGCCAACTCGGACCGCGTCTCGCAGATCGTTGTGGTAAAATTCTTCGTTCGTACCCCTCCAAATCATAGCTAGCAAAGCTAACTCCGCTCTGTTGCCCAGGCAGGCGAGCTGCTGCAGCGCATTCTGGGTTCCGAGGGGCAAACGGTTCAACTTCGCCACCATGAGGTCTACCACATTGTCCGTGTAACCCTTCGCCTGAATGAGATCCAGATCCCAGGACCATCGCGCGAGATCATAATCGAAGCTGAGCAACCCTTCTTCGGCCAGCGCACTAATAAATTGAATAGCGAAAAACGGGTTGCCACCGGTCTTCTCGTGGAGTAGGCGCGCGAGCGGGCTGGCGAGGTCCGTCTCGCAGTGAAGAGAATCGGCAATCAGCTGTCGCAAGTCTTCATAGGCGAGCGGCACAAGAACGATCTCTTGCACTGCACCTCCGGCTTGCCGCACCGCTGCCAGCTTGCGCATCAGCGGATGATTGGAATTAACTTCATTGTCCCGGTAAGCGCCGATCAGCATCAGATGCTGCACTTCCGGGTGCAAAGTCCGACGTAGCTTTTCCTCTGTAGGATCCGAGCTTGACTGGTCAGCGAAGTCGGTGGCCAACAGATCCTCAAGCAAATCCAGCGTGCCAGCGTCTAGCCATTGCAAATCATCGAGGAACAGCGCCAGGGGATGCTCCGGCTGCGCGAATACGCCGATAAATCGCCTGAACACCAGTTGGAAGCGGCGTTGCGCGTCCTGTGACGGAAGCTCAGGGACTGGCGGCTGTTCTCCTATGATGAGCTTCAATTCGGGTACTAAATCCCCGATAAGCCGCCCGTTCGGACCTAACGCCTCACGAAGGGCATCGCGCCAGTCCTGCAGTTCAGCTTCACTCTTACCCAGAAGCGGACGGATAAGACTCTGAAAGGCTTCCGCCAAAGTGGCGTAAGGGATGTCGCGCTTGTACTGGTCGAATTTGCCCGAGGCAAAAAGACCGCGGGGCGGAACGAGCACCTTGTGGAGTTCGTTGACGACGGAGGACTTGCCGATGCCGGAATAGCCGGAAACGAGTACTAATTCAGGTCTGCCGCTAGCAATGATGCGATCGAAGGAGGCCAGCAAAGTATCGATCTCTCGCGCTCGCCCGTACAATTTCTCAGGAATCAGTAGCCGGTCCGGGGTGTCGTGTTGGCCAAGTAGGAATTCGGAGGCGGAGCCGCCCTCCCATTGACCAAGGCAGCGCCGAAGATCATTCGCAACGCCGGCCGCCGTCTGGTAGCGTTCCTCGGCAGTCTTGGCGAGCAGTTTCATGATGATGGCAGAAACAGGAGCCGGAACATTCTTGGCCCGTTTGTCAGGAGGCATCGGTTGTCTTGCAATGTGGCAGTGCACCCATTCCATGGGATCGGAAGCCGTGAAAGGAAGACTCCCGGTCAACATTTTGTAAAGCGTGACGCCGAGCGAGTAGAGGTCGCTCCGGGAATCGATGGAACGATTCATACGTCCGGTCTGCTCGGGCGCCATGTACGCCAGTGTTCCGGCAACAAACTCGAGAGGTTCAAGAGAGTGGCGCTCCCGCGGAAGCCGTGATGCGATACCAAATCCCCTCAACCAACACTGGCCGGTCACGGAGTTTACCAGGGCATTGCCCGGCTTGATGTCCTTATGGATAATGCCGCGTCGATGCAAATGATCGATCGCAGTCGCGAGCCCAATAGCTAGGCGCAACGAAGACGTTAAGTCCAACGGCTGACCAAGCAATTGATCGAGAGGTACACCGCCGGGATCTTCGGACACAAGCACCGTCCGGTCCCAGTGGCTAGCAATCGCAATCGGTCGGGCAGCCCAGTTGGGATCCAGCTCTTCCCTAATAGAATATTCGTGCTCCAGCCGCTTCAGACTTTCCGGCGGGGGATACTCCACCGCAGGCGAAAGTACTAGAACCCGAATTGCGTTGTCCTTACTCCGCCCGCGATAAAGGATGAACTGTTCATCCTTCCGTAGCGTCTCGAGGCTATATCCTGACAACTCAATCACAAGTTTGGGCCCCAACGCTCGCAACTTACACCCATCTTTCTGTCATCGGCCAACAAAAGGAGGTCGCTGCCCATGGGCGACCGTAGGCTCGGGTCGGCAGCAAGGTAGCATAGGCATCCTGCCTGTAGGGCGTGTTGACCGGCACCGTGAATACAGGCTGGAAGCCTATGCTACTTTGAGCGTCAGCAACCTACGATGCAGGCGTCACAGCTCGCATCGCTGAAAAATCCCTATTGCAATCCAAAGAGACCGCCCTTCGAATCCTACTATGCTCACGGTCT
Organism: Verrucomicrobiota bacterium; assembly: GCA_019236035.1. Taxonomy (GTDB): domain Bacteria; phylum Verrucomicrobiota; class Verrucomicrobiia; order Chthoniobacterales; family JAFAMB01; genus JAFAMB01. Next base: position 10,003 of record JAFAJU010000459.1, read on the forward strand.
CTAGCACAGAATTCGTCGTCCGCACCAAAGGCAAGGGCACCTACGAAATCACCGATAAGGTGGCTGAGTTGGTTCACTCCAGTCAGGTGGAAACAGGTTTAGTGAATGTGTTTCTTCGCCACACCAGTGCCAGCTTGCTTATTTTTGAAAACGCCGACTTGTCCGCACGCCGTGACCTCGAGAAGTTCTTTGACCGGTTGGTTCCCGAAGGCGAGGGATATTTTGTTCACACCATGGAAGGTCCGGACGACATGCCCAGCCATATTCGGATGGCACTTACGCGGACTTCGGAATCCATCCCGATCGCGGCTGGGAAACTCTGGCTTGGCACGTGGCAAGGGCTCTTTTTGTACGAGCACCGTGCGACAGGTGCCGACCGGTCGGTTGTTGTTTCGGTGATCGGAACAACGAAATGAGGCTCCGGTCAATGCCAGGAACCGCCTTTGGGGCTCCGTCGTAGCGGCCGCCGGCGCGACAGGCGGGACCCGCAAGAACGCCTGGATAAAACCATTGGACCTGGAGGGGAGCTGCTTGCAGCTCCTCCGCGGGGTTGTGTCGACGGGTGGTCAAGCCATTTCGGCCTGTCGTCCGAAGGCGTTGCAAGCAACGCCCCCAAACTCCAGTCTCAGTCTTTTTGTCCTGCTGCGGCTCGATCGGCGAGTACCAAAGCTCGGTCCTGATTCACTCGCCCAGCTGGAATTGATGGATCCGCGCTGAGCAGGCGGGGAAGCATTCCAACTTTCTCCTTGCCGGTGACCAGCCAAAGGACGCGGCGAGCGCGATTGAGAACCGGGTAAGTCAAGGTTAGCCGGCGCCTTCCCTGGTAAACTCCGGTTACAGCAACATCCCTGTCACTAATCTCCAAGACCGTATCTCCCGGTACCAATGAAGCAGTGTGCCCATCCGGACCGAGTCCCAAGTGGATGAGGTCGAGCACCGGCGGGGAGCCGGCTAGCTTTGCGAGCGTTGCCGCGTACTCGTTCGCTGCTGCCTCCAGATCGGGTGATTCGACCGGCATGGCGTAAATTTGTTCCGGAGGCAATGGGGCATGCTCGAGCAGACTTTCGCGCAAATGAGTGAGATTGCGATCCGGATGTCCGGCTGGAGCCACCCGTTCGTCGACCTGCGCAATGTGCACCTTATTCCAAGGGACATCCTCTCCGGCGAGCGCACTCAGCATGTTCCAAGGAGTGTGGCCGCCACTGACCGCCATGATGAATCGATCCCGCTCAGCGACAGCCGCGCGAACGTCCGCCGCGATCAGTGCTGCTGCCTCTCGAGCTACCGAATCGGCATCTGTATATTCTTGGATTTTCATTAGAATCTCTCCAATACGAACTAGCTCGTGACAATCGGATTCTGCCAGCCCTCGGCGGGCGAGACTTTTTCATCAACCTGGATCGGTGCTCATCCCGATTAAGCGGTAGTCCATCCTCCGTCGACCAACAGTGTTGTGCCGGTGGTAAATTTCGCTGCGTCGGAAGCAAGGTAAAGGACAGCAGCCGCGACTTCTTCGGCAGTGCCAAAGCGACCCACTGGATGCAGCGACAGTAACCATTTCCGCACGTTGCCTTCTTTGTCGTCCATGCGGTCAATCATCTCGGTCTCGATCGTGCCAGGTGCGACCGCATTGACCCGAATGCCCTGCTTGGCGAATTCGAGCGCGGCGGCCTTGGTCAAGCCTTCCACGGCATGCTTTGTCGCCACGTAAATGCTTGCCTGCGGCAGCGCTATACGTGCGACTACGCTCGTTGTATTCACAATCGCGCCGCCTCCGTTCTTAAGCATCGCGGCGATTTCATGCTTCATAGAATTTAGAACACCCCAAACGTTAATGTCGAAGGCTCGGCGATATTGTTCTTCGGTGACTTCAGTGAGTGGACCCACGATTTCGACGCCGGCATTGTTGAACGCCACATCGAGACGACCATGGGTGGATAGGACGAAGTCAATAGCCTTCACGACATCGGCGTCCTTGGAGACGTCTGCGCGCACAAAGGCTGCCGTGCCTCCGTTCTTGGCGACCTCGGCGACGACCTCTGCACCTTCTTTTTCGCGACGGCCTGCAATAACCACTTTCGCGCCCGCTTCTGCAAAGGCCAACGCAGTAGCTTTGC
>JAFAJU010000037.1 GCA_019236035.1 Verrucomicrobiota bacterium
AATTTAAAATGAATGAAGCAAAACAAACTGTTTTTAATTTCTACTTTCCAAAAAAGCAGCTGAATTGTCCGGCGTAGCCGGAGGATTCGGCTGCCTGAGCCTGCATCGCTCACAAATCTCTGAAGATTTGTGAGCGATGCAGGCTAGACATGCGTGAGGAACCTGTCTTTGACAAGTTGAAGTAGTCCGCGACCTGGCAACCGCCAGAGTTGGTTGTTAAAAATTTCGACTTCGATCGGGCCGAGGTAGCCCGCCTCGCTCACCGCGTTGCGGAGGCGTGGAATCTCGATGACGCCATCGCCCATTATGCCGCGGCCGTTTAACATATCGGGGACCGGCACAATCCAGTCGCTCACGTGGAATCCGAAAATGCGACCTGATGCGCGGGCTATTTCCGAATAGACCGCGGGATCCCACCAGACATGATAAACATCGATTACGATGCCAAGGTTCCCGGATCCCAGCAGCTCGACGATCTCGTTGGCTTCGCTTAGAGAGACAATCACCGAACGATCTGCCGCGAACATCGGGTGCAAAGGTTCGATTCCTAACTTTACGCCGGCCTGCTCCGCATAAGGTACCAAACGGGCGATCCCTTCCGCAACCATATCGCGACTTCGGTCAAGATCACGATTTAATAACCCTCCACAGACTAAGACGAGAACTTCGGCTCCTAGCGCGGCTGCTTCATCTATAGCACGACAGTTTTCCTCCACATTCCTGGTTTGCTGATCCAACGTTGCCGCAGGAAAGAAACCGCCACGGCAAACACTTGAGACTTTTATACCGGTATCGCCGAGGAGCTTCACAGTCTCGTCGAGGCCAGTCTCTGCAACTTTGTCCCGCCACAGCGAAACGAAAGGAATCTGCTCTGCGGCGCAACCCTCCAGCAATTGCGGAATGGTCCAATTTCTAACCGTGTACTGATTGATGCTTAATCGGCTGAAAGATTGCATCTTAGCTCCTTCAGATATCCTGCGCGGGGATCAACATCTTGGGGTCACCTAACTCCGTTGAATGCCAGGAAGCGTTGCATTCGTTGGATAGCGAGATGCGGGTCACGGATCACTCCTGCCCGATCGGCTAGCACCAGCACTTCGCAAAGGTGGGTCATGGATCGGCCGGACTCCAGGCCACCGACCATTCGAAAGTGATTCTGATAGCCATTCAGATAGGCAAGAAAAGTCAGTCCGGTCTTGTAGTAGTAGGTAGGCGTCTGAAAAACATGCCGAGCTAACGGCACCGTGGGTTCGAGGATTTCATTGAAGAGCCGGACGTCGCCTTGGTCGAGAGCGCTGACTGCTGCGGCGGCCGCGCCGGCGATGCCGTCGAAAATACCAAGCAAGGCGTGGCTGAAGCCGCCGCTGTCTCCGAGAATGAGCTCTGGGTAGTTAAAGTCATCCCCTGTGTATAGCTTCACGCCGGTTGGAAGACGCTTGCGAAGGCTGATTTCTCGCTCTTTGTCCAACAGCGAGACCTTGATGCCGTCAATTTTTGGGGCGTGTTCTGCAATGATTTTCAGACAAACCTCGGCAGCTTGATCGAGATTCCGGGAACCCCAGTACCCTTCGAGGTCGGGATCAAACATGGCGCCTAACCAATGAAGGATAACCGGTCGTGAAACTCTTGTCAGAACAGCGTCGTAGACTCGTTCATAGTCGTCCGAGTGACTGGCGCTGGTCGCCAACGCCTTGCTGGCCATCAAGATGACTCCGGCGCCGGCTGTCTCGATCGCTTCACATTGCTCCAGATAGGCGGTTACAATGTGTTGAAGCCCGTGGCACTGCCGATCCGAAAGCTGATCGGTGCCGGCTCCGCAGGCAATGGGATTTTGTGCGAGTTTCGCGTCGGCCGCAGAGCGCCGGATCAGTTCCTTGGTGGTAGTCCAATCGAGGCCCATGCCTCGCTGAGCGGTGTCCATAGCTTCGGCAACGCCTAAGCCCAGTGACCAGAGATGATGGCGAAATGCGAGCGTAGATTCCCAGTCCAGTACCGCCGGCGCACCAAGGCAATTTCCGCCGAAAGGATCAGCCACCACGTGGGCCGCAGCATAAACCGTACGGCTTTGCAACCGGCGAGGCTGTCCAAAGACCGGAGGTTCGCGCAGGGTGTATGCTCTTAAGGTCCCGTACGGGTGCGGCAGGTTGATGGTTAGATTCATTGGTAGAGCTGCGCTCCTGCGTTTCCAGCCGTCTGCGTTCCTATTGCCTTGGACTTGCTGCCCCGGACGCGCCGGAGCCCGTCCCTACCGGGCAAGCAAGCTCTGGTATTTGTATCCAACGGCGTTGCTGCCACGATTCGAGACCAGCTTCGGCCAACTGAACTCCTTTTAACCCTTCAAGCAGCGTAAAGCTGAAAGCACTCTCTTCGACGACGTGCCTTAAGAACAATTCCCATTGTACCTTAAAACAATTCTCGAACGTGGTATTATCCGGCACCTCCTGCCAGTCAGCGAAGAAGTTATGTATACTCGGCAGATCGGGATTCCAGACCGGTTTGGGGGTGTTGACCCTGTGTTGAACCTTGCAAGAGTGCAGCCCGGCAACCGCGCTCCCATGAGTCCCATCTACTTGAAAGGTGAGCAGCTCGTCGCGATAGACTCGGACGCACCACGAAGAGTTCATTTGGGCAACGATCCCGCCATCAAGCTCGAAAATCGCGTAGGCGGCGTCGTCCGCTGTGGCGGTGTAGGATTTGCCATATTCATCCGCACGTTGCGGAATATGGGTGATTCCCAACGCGATCACCGAGCGAACGGGAGCGAAAAGATTGTCCAAAAGATAGCGCCAGTGCGAAAACATATCGACCATGATTCCGCCGCCATCTTCTGCCCGGTAATTCCAAGAGGGGCGTTGCGCTTCCTGCCAATCTCCCTCAAAAACCCAATAGCCAAACTCTCCGCGAACCGAAAGAATTCTGCCGAAAAAGCCGTTTTCGACGAGGGCTTTCAGCTTTCGGAGACCAGGTAGAAACAGCTTATCCTGAACGACGCCATTTTTCACGCGGGCAGTCCCGGCCAACTCGACGAGTTCCTGAGCGGTGCGGAAGTCGTTGGCGATTGGTTTTTCGCAATAGATGTGTTTGCCGGCCGCGATAGCGGCCTTCACGGCGGAAGCCCGCAGCGGGGTTGTCTGAGCGTCGAAATAGATTTCGGTATCGGGATCAGCGAGTGCCTGATGAAGGTCAGTGGTCCAGAGGGTTACGCCGTTTTCTTCGGCTAAGGAACGCAGACGGTTTTCGTTTCTGCCAACCAGGATCGGCTCTGGCCAGAGGGTTTGACCATTGCGCAGCGGGAGACCGCCTTGCTGGCGGATGGCGGCGATGGACCGGGCCAGATGCTGGGTGCGGCCCATGCGTCCGGTCACACCGTTCATGATGATCTTAACGATTCGATTTTGCATAGCTACCGGAGGCGCTGAAATTTGACTTGAAAGCGGGCGAGCTCGTATATTATATATGATATATGTACGCTCGGTTGCAAATCAATTTTTCCACTCCAACCGCTCCCTGATCCATGAGTGATCCCCTCAAAATCGCCGTCGTCGGCTCCGGCATCGGAGCGGCACACATCCAAGGGTTTCACGAACTGCCCGATCTTTTCGAAGTCAAAGTCCTTTGCGACGTCAACGCCGAACGCGCTACCCCTGTCGCCGAAAAATACGGAATCAGGAAAGTAGTCGGAACTTTTGATGAAGTCTGTCGCCGGCCGGATATCGATATAATCGATATCTGCACGCCGCCAAGCCTTCATCTGGAGCAGATTAAATCGGTGTTGAAATCGGGGAAACATGTCATCTGCGAGAAACCGCTGGTGGGTAGTCTGGCGGCCTTCGATGCGGTCGCGCGTTTGGCGAAGAAAAGCGGTCGGCAGGTTATGCCAATTTTTCAATATCGGTTCGGGAACGGCCTGCAGAAGCTGAAATACCTGGTTGACCGGAAGCTCACGGGCGAAGCGTTCGTCTTCAACGTGGACGTAGCCTGGTGGCGGTCCGGTGAATATTACAACAATCCTTGGAGAGGTAAACGA
>JAFAJU010000068.1 GCA_019236035.1 Verrucomicrobiota bacterium
CTTATACAGCCGTTTATGAAAAGGTCGCCCCGGCTGTCGTGGTCGTGGATGTCGAGAAAAACGGCCGGTCAGGGAATTCGTCCAGCCCCATGGATGGATTCGATTTCTTCTTCCGAGGTCCCAAAGACGAGAGTGAACAACCGGATCAGAGTGAGGGCTCCGGGTTCATCGTGCGCCAGGACGGGTACATCATCACGAATAACCACGTGATTGACGGCGAAGACAAAATAAACGTCAAACTCAAGGATGGGCGGACCTTTACGGCCAAGGTGATCGGGTCAGATGAACGAACCGATGTGGCGGTAATAAAAATCGATGCTCTCGGGCTCCCCGCGATAGACTTCGCAAACAGCGACGAAGTGAAGGTTGGTCAGATCGTGTGCGCCATTGGAACCCCTTACAAATTCGCTTACACCTTCACGACGGGTGTGGTGAGCGCAAAAGGCCGCAACGAACTGCTTCCGGATAAATATGAGGATTACATCCAGACCGACGCCGCGATCAATCCCGGGAACAGTGGCGGTCCCCTATGTGATATCGATGGCAGAGTAATCGGCATGAATACGTTGATCCATGGGTTGAACCGGGGGCTCGGCTTTGCTATTTCAAGCAACCTCGCCAAGCAGGTGAGCGAGCAACTGATCACCTCCGGAAAGATAGTGCGGCCTTGGCTGGGTATCATCATTGAGAGTCTCAACGACCAGAACCGGACTGAAGTATTCAAGGGTGTCGATAAAGGCGTGGTCGTGCGGACAATTCAGGCTGATACTCCGGCCGCGAAGAGTGATTTGCGTCCGGCGGATGTGATCACTGATGTGGATGGCGTCCAAGTGACGAGCGCACGGGAGCTTCAAAACGAGATTTTAAAGAAGAAGGTCGGCGCGCAAGTCAGTTTAGGGGTTTGGCGGAACGGAAAAAAGATTGCGGTGACCGTAAAGACGGAAGAATTGCCGGGTGATACGAGCAAGCTAGCAAGCGCTCAGCCCCCGACGTCGCAAGGTGAAGATTTTGCGTCGACCTTTGGCGTGCAAGTCCAGGATGTTACGCCGGCGTTAAAGCAGGAGTTGGGACTGAAGTCGGACTCTGGAGTTGTTGTGACCGAAGTTGTGCCAAATAGCCCGGCCGCCGTGGCCGATATCCAAACAGGAGACGTGATCACAGAGGTTGGGCGAAACCAAGTGACCAACACGGAATCGTTTCAAAAGGCGCTAGCCGAGCAGAAAGGTAAGCCGAACCTGTTACTTTTGCTGGATCGCAAGGGGGTTAAGACCTATTCGATCGTGAAGGTTGGTAAGTAGCACGGCATAGGATTCGCTCTCGCTCGTCCGGGCAGAAGGCTGGTAGGGTGAGGCTCCCGACTTCCTGTCACCCCTTGCTACGTCGGGCTCGGACGGTCGCCGTCGTTCCGTGGACGGGGAACTATGGCAGCCCTGCGAGCTCGACGTCGTAAGGGGTGACAGGGGCGGAGTCGGGAACCTCGCCCTACCCGGACGTGCGTCGTCCCTAAGACGTCGGACCAGCCGTGTTTATATCGAAACCCGATGAAGCGAATAAGTGAAGTTGGCCGCTCACAGAGGATGCGAATTATAGAGACCCTTAAGAAAACTCAAGGGCTCTCTGTGAACGAGCTAGGGGAGCGACTGAAACTTAGTTACATGGGCGTTAAGCAACACTGCGAAGAACTGGAGCGGCAAGGGTATGTTGACACTTGGCGACGCCCGAAGCCTGTTGGGCGCCCGGAGATGGTCTATAGGCTGACTCCGAAGGCGCACATCTTTTTCCCAACCGCGAGCAATGGCGCTACCATCGAAATCCTGAATGCCGCGAACAGACTCTATGGTCATGCAGCTGCCGAAAAGCTTTTGTATTCGGTGTTCACGGCAAAGACCGACGAATACATGCGGCGCCTGAGTGGGCAGACGGTTTTGGAACTGGCTGAAATGCTCGCAAAAATTCGCGATCACGAAGGCTATATGTCCGAAGTTTCGAGCCGTGAACAGGTCGTGGTGGTAGAACATCATTCGCCTATTTTGGATTTAGTGGACGCTTTTCCGCTCATCAGGCGTCTGGAACGCGAAATGTTCGAACGAGTCCTGGGAGTGCGCATCGAACGAGAAGAAGAGAGAGCGTCCGGGCTATATCGCTGCACGTTTACACTTCAGCCGTGAGACGTAGATTCCAGTTGCTAACTCGGATCTTGGAGATAGATTGCGGGCTCCTTATGCCAAAACCGATAGCGAGACGTAAAACGAAGAAAGCGGTGGCGAAACGCTTCAAGGTAACGGCGACCGGCAAGGTACTGCGCGGCCAGGCGAGCCGCCGACACATGCTTTCGTCGAAAAATGCGAAGCGCAAGCGTCAACTCGCTAAGGTCGCCGTTGTCGACAAAACTGACGAGGAGCGGATCAAGGCAAACCTGCCATTTAACTAAGAAAAGCGGCAGATCGTTCTCCACCTGTCCCGGAATGTTTCGGGACTGATGCGACAGGTGAGGTCGGGGGACGAATGTGAAACAACAACCTGCGCGTGAGGGTCCGGCGGACGTCGGACAAGAAACATGCCAAGAGCTACCAACGCGCGCGCGAGCAGAGAGCGCCGCAAAAGAGTTCTCAACAAAGCTAAGGGATATCGCGGGCGTCGATCCAAGCTTTTCCGTTACGCTAAAGACGCCACAATGAAGGCCCAATACTGGGCGTACCGCGATCGAAAAACTCGGAAGCGCAATTTTCGGAACCTCTGGATTCAGCGAATCAACGCAGCGTGCCGCCAATTTGGCACAACCTACAGCCGTTTTATGGAAGGTTTAGCTGCGGCTAAAATTGAAGTTGATCGCAAGGCATTGTCGGACCTTGCCATTGGTGATGAGACGGCATTCAAGGCTATTTTGGACAAGGCTGTGGCGGCATTGGATCAGAAGAACAAGGCCGCGGAACCGGTCGACGCCGTCTCGGGCCGCTAACCTTTGATCGAGACCTCCGCATTCTGGCGCCGCGGTCTCGTCAGCTTCTCATGAACGACGATCTTCAAAGATTGCAGGCAGCTGCGCTCGTTGAAATCCAACAGGCAGACAGCAAAATCGACCTTGAAAATCTTCGGGTGAAA
>JAFAJU010000101.1 GCA_019236035.1 Verrucomicrobiota bacterium
TCTATGGCCGTTTAAGCCGTAGACGGCGCTCTTGCGCTTGGAGGCCGCGCGTGGGTTCGGAACTACTTCCGCATGGTGGGAGTCGAATATTATCAGAAAAACCCGAGCGTCTCACATCCCGTACCGGCCTGGAAGCTCATCTTGGCGCGGCGGTACGGAATGTCGATGACGTGCACCGACCCGTCGCCCTGACAGGCAACAAACAACTCGTCGCCGCGAAACGCCATGTCCATCGGTTGGCTGCCGACCTTGATGGCGGTCTGCTCGCGGAAAGACGGATCGATCAAACTCACCGTGTTACTCTTCAGGCTGGTGACGCCAATGAGGCTGTTGTCCGGGCTGTAGCGGGCGATCTGCGCCGCCTCCGCGACGCCCTCGAGCCGCACAGTGCCGACGACGCTTTCGCTTGCCGTGTCGATCAGGAACAGCGTCGGCTGCTCGTCATCAACGGCGACGACAGTGCGGCCATCGGCCGACATGGCAATGCCGGCGAGCGGGCGCGGGGTCTTGACCTTGCCGAGCAGCTTTCTGTTCGGCAGATCGATTATAGAGACCGTGCCGTCTTCTTCATTCTCAGTGTAGAGCCGCCGGCCGTCGGGCGATATGACCAAGCGGTGGCCGTTCGTTGATCCGCAGTCGATCACGTCGATCACCGTGTGGGTGGTGCGATTGATCACCGCCACCACTGCGCTGTTTTCGCAGGTGATGTAGATCAGCCCGTCGGGGCCGAGGCGCAAGGTATGGGGCGCGATGTAGGGGCGAAGGTCGATGTCGCCCACGTGTCTGCGGTTAACAAGATCAATGATGCACAGGAGATGTCCCGGATTGGGATTGCGGCCGTGAATGCCGTCGCCGAAGATCGGCACGTAGGCGAGACCGGTCTCGGGGATCACCAACAACTCGTGCACGGTGCGCGGGAACCCATCGAGCGCGACCTCGGTCGCGTAGGTCACCGGATTAAGAAACAGGACCTTGCCGCCCATCTTGTCGACCGCAATCAGTCCGCGCGCGCCGTTGGCTTCACTCATGTTCGTGCTCGTGAGCTATCGTCAACTCATAAACTCTGCATGTTACCACAATCAATTACAGGCAGACTTAGTTAACAAGAAAATAAACGATTAGAATTAGTGACTACAATTGGCGTTTTTCGGACTACGATGCCGTAAAATAGAGGCTTCGCCGGCGATTACCCCCAAAAAATGGCCTGAAAAAATATCAAAACGCGGAAGCCAGGTTGCTGGAATTTCTGAGGCGCGAGCGGCGATCTTGAACATGCTGGAGGCTGCTCGGGGTCGATGCGCGATTCCTCGGCTTTCGGAAGAGAAATGAATCCGCTCGGCTGAAGCTGCTTATCCAGCGCCCTCCCGTCAAAATAGGGTTGGTCCGACCGAACTGCGGTCGAGCAGATCTATAAATCTTTCATCGGCTCTGTTACAACCTGGAGCTCTTCGCCCGGACCAACCAACGTTAGAGGCAAGCAACACCCATCCGCCTCTACGCGGAGCACAGACTTTCGAACGTTCAAGAGGCCTGAGTGAGTAGTGGGGGTGGGTGCTTACTCACCCATTGTGTGGCTTGCTCATAAGAATAGGCAAGTTGCAGGACCGCTAGATCCGCATGATTCCTGCCAATGATTTGCATACCCATGGGGAGACCATCCTTAAACCCGACGGGCACATTGATCGCCGGAGATCCAATTAGCGTCGCAAAAAGACAGACCTCCATCCAACGGTCATAAGTATCCATTTTCTTGCCATCGATTTCCTGCGGCCAGTGCACGTCTGCATCAAACGGAAAGACCTGGGCGGTAGGCAACAGGAGGTAATCATATGTTGTGAACAGGCGATTGATCACCTGATAAAGCGACGAGCGATTTGCTGAAGCTTTGTAGGCGTCCATAGCGCTTAATCGCAAGCCTCCTTCAACTTCCCACTGCGCCTCGGGCTTCATCTGCTCGCGTTGAGCAGGGTCGTCGTAAAAGTGACCAAGATTGCCAGCCCTCAACCAATGGCGAAGCGTGACAAACGTTGCCCAATTTTTTTCCGGCGGGAAGTCCGGTTGCGTGTCCTCTATTTTGCACCCAATGCTTTCGAAAATTTTGAATGAATCTTCGCAGAGATCCAGAACGCCCGGTTCCATTGCAAGGTAGCCGCCGAAGTTACCCAGCCAGGCGATCCGCGTACCGTCGAAGTCGCGCTTCAAAGGCTCCAGGAATGCTCCTGGGTCCTGCTCGATGGAGAGTGGACTCCTGGAATCGTGTCCGGCCATGATTGAAAGCAACAGGGCCACATCGCTGACGGTGCGCCCGATGGGTCCAGGAACTGAAAGCTGCGCAACAAAGATTTCTTCAGCGGGTCCCGCCGGAACGCGTCCATAAGATGGTCGCAGCCCAAACACATTGTTGAATGCCGGCGGATTTCGCAAAGAGCCGAAAAAATCAGTACCGTCGGCTACAGCCTGCATACACAGAGCCACGCTGACCGCAGCGCCGCCGCTGCTGCCGCCAGCTGTCTTCTTCTGGTCATAGGCGTTGAGGGTCGTGCCGAATACATTGTTGTAAGTTTGTGATCCTAAACCAAACTCCGGGGTGTTAGTTTTTCCGATGATGATGGCCCCGCTCTTTTTCATACGCTCGACCAAGAACGCGTCCGCCTGCGGGAAGAAATTTTTAAGCAGCGGAGAACCCTGGGTAGTTCGGATGCCTTTGGTGGCGGTTAGATCCTTTATCGCTTGCGGAAATCCATGTAGCCAACCGAGGTATTCTCCACGCTTCAGTTGCGCATCCCGCTCATCGGCTTGCTCTAGCAGAGCTTCCCGATCCTGGAGGGAGACGATGGCATTCACCACGGGGTTGATCCGGTCGATATGGCTAAGAAAGGCGTCCATGACCTCTCGGCAAGAAACCTCCTTTGCCTTGATTCTTTTGGAGAGGCCCACTGCATCCATTCCTAAGAGTTCGGGCTTCTTAGCGGTTGGCATAGCGGCTGGAAGGACACTACTCAGGATGGGGGCTGCCGCGATGGCGCCCGTAACTAAGCCCGCCTTTTTTAAAAAAGCTCGCCTGGGTAAGCCTCTCCCTGCAAGTTCATGAACTCTGCCAACGTTCTCTGACCCTTGGGCATTCACTGCCGAAATGACGCGATTCATGGTGCTCCTTTCTTGTTGCCGGGGGGTGTAGCTTCGCGTTCGCGATGGAGCGTACATTGGAATGGACGAACATATCAAAATTCCAGCTGGGCGGCGTCAAGCGTGTAATTGGTCGGACGCATACGCTTGAGATGCAAAGTGAGGACACTTCGGCTGCAAGAGACCCGCTAAAAGAGGCGTGCTTAGCCAGGGGTGTTTGGATGAACTCGTGATCAAAGGCTTCGCCAGATTGACGGCACTCGCTAAGCCCTGTTCGCTGTTCGGGCGGGACTCTGGCTTCGTCGGCTCTCGGGTGTAAGAGACAGAGGTCGCGGATCAATCGCAAGTATCGGAATTCTCTAAGGTCTTTGTAAAAAGCGCGTGAAAATTGCGTGATACTTGAATAGTCGATTTATAAGTTACTTTAAATAAGGATATTACTTAAAGCGCTCTACGGCCGTTTAAGCCGTAGACGGGAAGACCGCTACATTTCCAGACGTCTGCAAAAACATCTGGGTGGTTAAATGGCCCATGAGTTAGGAGTCGCAGAGATCCGTTCTTTTTTGGATACCGCCAAAACTTCTGATTCACTTGATCAAAAACTTTACAAAGTCGGCTCATTGATTTTTGCCTACGGCAAAGAACAGCGGGTGCTTGTCCTTAATCCTTTCGATGAGATTGACCGGCCGAAAGTTGCTTACACGGTTCCCGAAATTCTCGAGCCCGCGCAGTTTAAAAGGCTTTTAGAGGCGGCAGAAGAAGAGGTGCCGGAACTGATCTCTTTTCTTGCAATGGCGGGCTTCGCCGGCGTTCGGCGGAGTGAACTGGTCAGGGAATACGCCGAGGACCAGGTCTTGAAGTGGGAAGATGTCGGTTGGCAAAAACACTTGATCACTGTTCGCCACGAGGTTGCCAAACAAACTTCGCGAAAAATGGGCAATCGCCGATTTATTCCGATGGAAGCCGCGTTGCTGCATTGGCTTGGTCCTTATCGAAAAAAGGAGGGGCTTCTCGTTCCCCTGGTCGATAGCGCGGTCAGACGACGAATGAAAAAGCTGTGCCTCCACTCAAAAGTAAATCCGCCCAACAAT
>JAFAJU010000116.1 GCA_019236035.1 Verrucomicrobiota bacterium
AGCTTGATCCTGCACGCCCGCAAGATGCTTACGGTCGTTGCTGAATTTAGGCTATTCACCCGACGCCCAATCGGCGTCCAGCGCGAAATGTTTAATGGAACACTCTTCGATGAGTTCGGAATATCCGGGCGGGAGGAACGAACTCTCCCAATCGTCGCCGAAGCGCGTCTTGACAGCGTTTAGATCGCGCCAGACAGAAACGAATAGAAAGACATCATCTTCGTCTGAAACGCTCTTGCCGAAGAAGTGTCCTTGATTTCCCGGTTGGTTTCTAACGACATCGACGGATGTCGTGGCAAATTTCTTCGCCAGCGAATCGGCACAACCTGGTTTGGCGCGAGCTTCAAACACGCGCAGTATCGAGCCGCTAAACGCTTTCTTATCGCTCATTGATTTGCCTTCCTATGTTGCTCACGATTAGTGTGGGTGAAAGCATCGGTCAATGGTCAGCAAGGCGGACCGGCCGATCATCGAATCTCGAGCATTGAAGCTAACAAGATTTCATCGTCGTCCACTTCGCTGATGTGATGATGGGCAAGACGTTATTCGCCTAGCGGCGTGACTGAGACTTCTTTTCCCGAGGTCCAGGACTATCCGGCTCCGGCAATCGCCGTCGTGACCACATGCCTGACGGCATCGCTTTTGAGCAGCTGTGACAATTCAGCCAGGCAGCTGGCTGTCGTAACGAGGGCAACTGTCAGGAAGACAACAAGAATAAATAATTCGATGAGCGCGAATTTCGGCGGGACCGCACGCGTGGCCAGCTTCCAGAGTGGCGGTTCAGGTTCCCGAATCGGACTCAGCCGAGTTGGCTTTGATTCCAAATGCTCGAATAGGCTTCTTTTGCCAGCTGGCAGAAAGGAGAGTTGGCCGGGCGCAACGAATTGGATGATTGCAGACATGGCTCTTTCTCTGGTTGTGCTGAAATAGCTTTGGTGTTTGACCGGGTTACCAGTCTTCATCCATTACAAACGAATTGGAGTCAGAGGGTTTCAGAGTTTCCTGTCTTTTCTGTTCTGGCTGAGCACGAAGCCCTCGGGTGGCTCTGGCGGAAGTTTGCTAATTCCAGAATTCCCAAGGACCCGATAAGGGTGTAAAAGGGGCTAGTCGAAGGCTACTTATGAAGCCGAACGAGAGCCGGAGAAGTGGTTTTGGCCGCCGGTTTGGGACCACGCGATGGGCTGTCACTCTGTTGGCGCTTGGAATGCTAGGCCATCAAACAAAATTGCACGCGGTCTGCGAGGCATTGATTGGTTCGCCAGGCTGTCCGGGACCGTGAGAACGAGCGACATACAAGCCTGCCCAGTTTGTGGTACGCTGCTGCCTGACGGCAGTGAATCCTGCCCGGTTTGTGCGCTGCGCGGAGCGCTTGCATCGGAGGGCGGTCCATCCCCGGAGGGTCACGCTTCTTCGGACTCAGAGTTTCGATTCGAGCACTACCAGGTCCTGAAGAACGAGGACGGCACACCGATGGAACTCGGACACGGGGCCATGGGAGTCACGTACAAAGCCGTTGATGTCCGTCTGCAGTGCCCCGTCGCCCTCAAGATCATCAACGCCAGATTGATTGGCGACGCCTCAGCGCGGCACCGTTTTGTGCGGGAAGCTCGGGCGGCAGCTAGTGTTCGCCATCCTAGCGTCGCTTCGGTGTTTCATCTGGGTGAAAGGGGCGGCAATTACTTCTACGCCATGGAGTTTGTCGACGGCGAGACTTTGGAGAAGGTCATTCGGCGTTCCGGTAGGTTGCAGACCGATGTCGCCCTCGAAGTGGTGGCGCAAATCGCCGCCGGGTTAACGGCGATCCAGAAACAGCATCTGGTCCATCGGGACATCAAACCCAGCAACATCATGATCAGTTTCGAGGAGGACCGCATTGAGACTGTCAAAATCATCGATCTCGGTTTGGCCAAGGGCGTCGCGGAGGAATCAATTTCGACTGTTGGAGGTTTCACGGGAACACCTGAGTATGCTAGTCCCGAACAGTTTGCAGGTGTGCCGACGGACATTCGTTCGGACCTCTATTCATTAGGGATAACGCTTTGGGAAATGCTTTCAGGTAAGCTGCCTTTCCAAGGCTCTCCCGTCGATTTGATGTACCAGCATCAGCACGCTGCATTGCCCGAGCAAAAATTAGCGAACGCTCCGGCACCGGTTATTGCATTGCTCCAGATTCTACTGGCGAAAGATCCTGGCGAACGCTTTCAAGACCCGGCGCGACTTCAGAAGGCTTTGATAAAAGTGAAAGAAGCCACCGCATCCGGGTCACAGCTAACTACGCAGGAGCTGCGAGCGGTGGCCGAGCAAACTACAAAGGAATCGCCAAAAAAAGTTCAGAGAAAGTATCCTATTCGCTGGCGGTTGTCAGTAGCCTTTGGGCTGCTTGCACTGCTGCTCGGATCAGTTTTCGTCCT
>JAFAJU010000297.1 GCA_019236035.1 Verrucomicrobiota bacterium
CTCAAAAAGATCTGTGATTCAGTAGGCGTCTCGTGGATTTTCAAGGCGTCCTACGACAAAGCTAATCGGACGTCGGTCAAGTCCTTCCGTGGGATCGGCCTGCAAGCCGGCTGCGAGTTGCTTCGCCGGATTGGCGACGAGCTGCGAGTTCCTGTCACTGCCGACGTTCATTCGCCAGAGGATGCGTACACTGCCGGCCAGTTCATTGATCTACTGCAGATTCCGGCTTTTCTCAGTCGCCAGACCGACCTGATCCGGGCAGCAGCTGAGACGGGGCGCGCGGTAAATGTGAAAAAGGGCCAATTTCTCGCTCCGTGGGATGTTCGTCACATCGCGGACAAACTCGAAACCTTCGGATGCTCATCTTACGTCTTTACGGAGAGAGGTACCAGTTTTGGCTACAACAACCTAGTCGCCGATATGCGTTCGCTCCATTGGATTCGAGAACTCGGCTTTCCGGTCGTCTTTGACGCAACGCATTCGGTGCAACGTCCGAGCGGTGCCGGGGATCGCAGCGGAGGAGATGGGGTGCTGGCGCCCGTGCTGGCACGAGCGGCCGCGGCCGCAGGTTGCGACGGAATATTTATCGAGACGCACTATGACCCCGGTCTAGCGCTCTCAGACGGACCGAATCAGATCCCACTCCGGGATCTTGCGTGTTTGCTGGGAAAGCTTAAACAAATCCATGAACTCAGCCGTTAAAGCGCTTGCGATGGTCGGATGGCTCGCGAGCTTTTCGCCGGCTCTGCAGGCCGACGACAACGCGCCGGCCCGCAAAATTGACCTACCTGTGCCGATTGGACATGAGGTCAAAGGGTTACGCGTTCCGGTTCGCAACGACGAGGGTAAGATGGAGATGCAGTTCGATATGGAGACCGCAACCAGGCTAGATGATCAAAATATCGAAATGCACACCGTCACGATCCAGACCTACAACCAGCAAACCGGTAAACCGGATGCAAAGATTGAGTTGCAAACATCCATGATGAATCTGGATACGAACGTCATTACGACTAAGGAACCGGTTCGGATCACGAGAGAGGACTTCGTCCTTACGGCCGACGGCGGGGAATTTAATTCAAAAACGCGCCAGGGTAAGGTGGTCGGGAATGTCCATGTGGTCCTTTACAATCGGAATGAATTTCAAACGAAGTCCGGCAGCGGAGGTCAACAGTAATTCAGTGAAGAAATTAGTCATCCTGTTCGGAATCATCACTTGTTTTGGAACTTTAGATGGTGTTTTGGCACAACAAAGACCCGTTTCCGCAACAAAAAACTCACCGGCTCCTAGCGCAGGGCAAAAGGCAGCCGGGGCGAAGCGAGCCCCTGGCACCGCCAAACCGGCCGCCGGAGCTTCTGAAAATGGCGATTTCTTTGGCGGAGACAACAAAGACCGTCCGCAAGGCCCAACCGAGATCACGGCGACACAGGAGGCCCAATTCGACACAAAAACGCGCATCGGCGTATTCATCGGCAACGTGAAAGTCGTGGACCCAAGTTTCACGATGACTTCCGATCGATTAACGGTTCATTTGAACAAAGACGAAGAGGGCGGAGGCTTGAATGATGCTACCGCTGACGGGAACGTCATTATCGTGCATGTAAACCAGCCGAAGGCGCCGGGGGGCCAGCCGCAAGATCCCCCGGGGGCAACGACGACGGCTCGGACCGCAGCCGCCGGCCAAACCGGCGCTGCTGCGCAGCAACCGGTAACCTCGACTGGAAAAGCAGAAAAGGCGGTGTACGAGGCTAAAGACGGTTCGGTCACGTTAACCGGCTGGCCGCAGGTGACTCAGGGCGCCAACACGCATATAGCAACGGCGCCCGGAGTCAGGATGGTACTTTACAAGGACGGACGCATGCAAACCTATGGCAGTACAAGGACGTTAATTGTGGACAGAACCGCTACGAACAACCCAAACGCGAATGGCGCCCACTAGGCTAGAACTTGAGTCACCCGTCATAGAAACAAGGCGGCACATTGAAAAGCCGGTTCTCCGGACCGACAAGCTGGTCAAGATCTACGGTGGCCGGTCGGTTGTGAACGGAATAGACATCCATGTCAACAAAGGGGAGATTGTCGGCCTCCTGGGTCCAAATGGCGCTGGTAAAACCACTACGTTTTATCTTATAGTGGGTTTAGTTCGGCCCAACGGTGGTCGAGTATACTTCCAGGATCGTAATGTGACAGGGTTTGCGATGCATCGGAGAGCCCGCATGGGTATGGGTTACCTCCCTCAAGAGGAATCCATCTTCAGAAAACTGACTGTCGAGCAGAACATTCTGGCGATCCTGGAGACGCTCCGACTTTCCCGCAGGGAGCGGCTGCGACGTTGCAGCGAATTGCTCACGCAATTTGGAATCGACAACCTAGCGAAAAATCAGGCCTTGACCTTGAGTGGCGGCGAGAAACGCCGGTTGACCATTGCGAGGTCTCTCGTTACGAACCCGACGCTAATGATGCTCGATGAGCCGTTTAGCGGAGTGGATCCGATCGCCGTCTCTGAAATTCAGCAGCATATCTCTAATCTGAGAAAATCAGGATTGGCAATCTTGATCACGGATCACAATGTTCGCGAGACGTTGGAGATCGTGGATCGGGCTTATCTTATTTACGATGGAAGAGTCGAAAGCCAGGGCACCCGCGAGTTCTTGATTAATGATCCAATTAGTCGACAGCTCTACCTCGGTGAACGCTTTCGAATGTAACTAAAGAACTATGTTGCCGGCTGCCAGCACCTCCAACCCTAGCCAGGAGTCTCTCTCCAAGCGGCAGGGGTACATTTCCTGCTGGATCCCGCCTAGAGCGGAACGATTGTTCGCCGACAGCAAAATTAGAAAGCGCCCAAATATGCAGATACAGAATGCAAATCTACCAATCCAAGTGACTGGGAGGCATGTCAGCGTCACGGAAGCAATGAAAGAATATTGCCGGTGTAGGTTGTCATGTCTTCACCTTGATTATCCGAAGATTATCGAAGTTCAGATGATCCTGGACGTTCAGAAATATCGTCACACGGCCGAGGTGATTTTGCACTGTAACAACCACATTACGCTTGAGGCCACAGCCGAGAGCGGAGACATGTACGCTTCCGTTGACGAGGTGGTCGATAAAATTGCGCGACAGATGCGCAAGTATAAGACACGCCTGATGCGACATCATCGCCCGCGAAAACATGCTGTCCGGCATCTGGAAGAAAAGGTGTTACGCTGGAAGTGGGTTGACGGAATGGAAGAGGCGCCCGAAGCCGAAGTCGCCAAGGACACTCAAACGGAAGCCGAAGCGAATCGCTCGGAGCCCTCGGTTGTACATAGTGAGAAATACCCTGTGAAACCGATGTTCATCGACGAGGCCGTTCTGCAGATGGAGATGTCTAACAAGCAGTTTCTGGTTTTCCTAAACGCGAAGACGGAAAGGGTGAACGTCATGTACCGGCGAAAAAACGGAGATTTTGGGTTGATCGAGCCAATGTTCAGCTGAGGTAACCGAAAACCAATGTGTGCCCGGGGATTCAGCGTGATAGACGCGCGGACCCGGGCACTTTCGCGTTTGATAAGCCTGCACCGCGCAAAGATCCTTAGAGATTTTTGCGCGGTGCAGGCTCTGCAATTTGAAATGGATGCTCGGGATAACCCTGCTACTATCTTGCCGGTGAATACGGTGAGCAGTTCTAAAGCATGGGTTAGAGTCGTGCCCCCGCGCGACCGGCGTTGTCCGCGTAACACTCTCGAATTGTCTCGACGCCGGTCGTCCGGGGGAGCGGCCCTACGAGCGACGCCAGAATGAGACGCGGGAAGTTACCTTTTGTCCCGGTCGGCGAATTTTATACGCGGCACGCGGAAGCGCTTCAGCTAAAACTGGTGGGACCAGCTCTCGG
>JAFAJU010000484.1 GCA_019236035.1 Verrucomicrobiota bacterium
GAGCGGCGCCACATCGCTGGCCGTATGGATGCCCGGCGTTGACTCGAAAGCTCGGTCGCACTCCGGACAAATCGAAACATCGCCGCTGACAGTTGCCCCGCAGATGCCGCATTGATTGGTCAACCGCTGTTCGTTCACGCGTGACCATCTCCTCTAAGACGGTTGCCGGCAAACGCTATAGCCAGCAGCCGGGCGTAACCGACGCTACGATAATCCTTTTGGGTATGGGCCAACGTATTACCTGGAACCGCCGCAATCTCACTGATACACTCCAGCTTTGGACGCAAGTCGAAGAATTTAAAACCGACAATATCAGTACTCAGCAGATGCCGGAATCGCTGGAATTCGAGCATTACCAACTTCTGACAAACGCGGACGGCTCTCTTATGGAGTTGGGCAGGGGCTCTATGGGGGTCACTTATAAGGCCTTTGATACCAATCTGCATTGCTACGTTGCGTTGAAGGTTATCACGGTCAACCTTCTGGACAGCGAGGACGCGGCCAATCGTTTTCAGCGCGAGGCGCGAGCTGCGGCGCGGTTGCGGCATCGAAACGTGGCATCGGTGTTTCACTTGGGGAAGCATAGCGACAGCTACTTTTACGCCATGGAGTTCATCGACGGCGAAACCGTTCTCTCGCGGGTAAAGCGGGACGGCCCTCTTGATTGCCCTTTTGCACTGGACATCGCGCAGCAAGTCGCTTGCGCCCTCATCGCGGCGGAAGAACAACGACTTGTCCACCGGGACATCAAGCCGTCGAATCTGATGCTGGTGCGCGAGAGCGATGGCGAAATTCTCGCGAAGGTGATCGACTTTGGGCTGGTGAAATCGGCCGTGTTCGAATCGACTGCACCCAGCACAATCGGCACGAAGGGCTTCGTTGGAACACCCTACTTTGCCAGCCCTGAGCAACTCGACCGGCAACCGGAGGACATCCGCTCAGACATCTACTCGCTCGGAGTAACCCTGTGGTTCATGCTCACAGGAAAGCCGACGTTCATGGGCACAATGGCCAGCGTCATCGCGCAGCATCTCGAGAAAACGCCGGCGTTCGAGTCGCTTGCGATCTTACCTGCGCAGGTTGTCGCTGTGCTGCGGCGGATGCTGGAGAAGGACAAAACGAAGCGCATCCAGACGCCATCCCAGCTTCGGATCGAATTGAGGCATTGCCTAGAAAACCTGGCTGCACCGCAGCCGTCTGCGCGACCACGGGCCACGCTTTACGAGAATACCGAGACGATTGAGCTCACGAATGCGCACCTGCCCGCGTTGCAGCCGGAAGCTGATTCACTGCTCAAGAATCGCTATCGCCTTATCGAAGACGTCAATCCGGGGAATCCGGGCCGCACATTCCATGCAGAAGATATGCTGGCCCGAATACGCGTCACGGTCCGAGTCTTTGTTGCCGAAACCGCGGTACTCGAGCAGATCGACGAGGAAGCAAGCCGTCTAAAAAGCGCATCCCATCCAAACTTCGTCAAAGTGCTCGCAGTCGAACGAGAAAAAAATTTCAGCTTCGTCGTGCTCGAATGGCTTGAAGGCTTTCCGTTAGTTGATCTGCTGCGCGCCCGGCGAGCTCTGACGCTGCGTGAATTGCTCATGTTGCTTACGCAGATCGCTCCCGCTCTGGACGCGGCGCGGGAAGCAAGTTTGAGACTGGAGCTGAATCTACGCAACATCCTGGTGCATTTCCCTGAAAGCTTCGCGGAGCCGGCGGCGAACGTCGTACTGCGCTGTCCGTTGGACGAGTGGCCAACGTTTGTGGTCAAGATGAGTCTGCTTGCGAAAGTGAAGGAGCTTGAGGCAGCGGCTACGTCCGCCGCGGAGCAGACGATCGTGTCGGATGCCAGGCCGCAGCGAGACGTCGTGCAGCTCGGGATCCTGGCGTATGAACTTTTAGGCGGCAAACCCGGCGGTTTTGCTCCGCTGGCGAATTTGCCGGAGCAAGGCAACGAGATTCTCCGGAGGTGCCTGACACCGAATCGGAGCTTCTCGACGGCCACCGAATTCTGTGAGGCGCTCGCCGGGATCGCGACGGCCAAGTCGGCGACCAGCCCTGCGTCTCA
>JAFAJU010000504.1 GCA_019236035.1 Verrucomicrobiota bacterium
TTCTCCGAAAGGGATCGCCGAAACATGAGTCCTCTTTCCCTCTTTGGTTCAGTGTCGGCCAACTCGGCTCTCAGCGGCACCAAGCCGTTCCGGGTGGGAATCTGTAGCTTGATGACCTGCCATGCGACGGACTCTTTGCTGTGCTCCGGCCGTTCAAGTTCCGCCGGCGAGTTACCCGCCGCCGATAGTGAGGTTACCGCATGAAGCGCCAGACTGCCGGCGAACCAGAGAGCCCCGGTGCTCAGGATGGTGCGGCGACAAAATGAACGGCTGCTCATGCACTCGCCTCGCATACGACGATGGTATCTGATGAAGAAGCAAAACGAGACGCTTCGCCGACAGCTCCGTGTTCGCCCGTACGCCGATACCTCATCCTTCCTAACGACTAGCATGAGTCAGTTCCCGCCTGATTTCCAGAGCCTCGGCCAGCGCCTCGTCGACCGTGTCCCGAAGAACGCAGAAATGTCCCATTTTACGTCCGGGCCGGCCTTCCAATTTTCCGTACAGATGAAACTTGGCGCAGGGATGGCTCAGAATGGGGCGCCAATCGGGCTGCACACCATTGTTCCACAGATCGCCCAGCAGATTGACCATGACAACCGGTCGGACGAGCGCCGGAGATCCAAATGGCAAACCGCACACCGCGCGCAACTGCTGTTCAAACTGGCTGGTCAAACAGGCGTCAAATGTGTAGTGCCCCGAGTTATGGGGCCGGGGAGCGAGTTCGTTTACCAATAGCTCGCTGTCGTGCGTCAGAAAGAATTCCACCGCGAGGAGGCCGATAACCTGTAAATCGTCGGCAATACTTTGCGCAATAGATTGGGCGCGACGCTGGACTTCGGGCTCGATCCGCGCCGGGACGATCGAATAATCGAGAATGTGTCGAGTATGCACATTTTCCGATGCCGGGAAGGTGCAAAGGCCGCCGTCGGCGTCCCTGGCGCATATCACCGAGAGTTCGCAAGCGAATGGGATCCATTTTTCAAGCACCGCCCGCTTGCCGCCGAACTGTGAGTAATCGAATTTGCTCCCATGATCGATTCTTCGCTGGCCTTTTCCGTCGTAGCCGAAGTCGGCAGTCTTCAGGATTGCAGGAGTACCGATCGACTCGAGTGCAACGTCAAGTTCCGCTTGATTTGACACAATCGCGAAGGGCGTGTGCGGATATCCCTGTTTTCGGAGGAAACTTTTTTCGCGCTCGCGGTTCTGGCAAATGTGCAAGACTTCAGATCGCGGGTGGACTGGCCGAGTTTGGGAAATATGATCGACAACCTCATGAGGAATATTCTCGAACTCAAACGTGACCACATCTACCGACTGCACGAATGCGTTCAGTAACGCACGATCCGTATATGAGCCGTTAAATTCGCGGTCCGAAATTTGGCCGGCCGGGCTATCCGGTGAAGGCTCGAATGTATGGACTCTGTAGCCCATCCGACGTGCGGCAATGCCAAACATCCGGCCTAACTGTCCCCCACCTAAAAGACCGATCGTTGAGCCCGGCGGTATCACCGTTTCCATGCATCTAATCTGAAGAGAAGCAAAACGCTTGCACAACGAAAATTGATGCTTATTGGATTGGACGATGTTGTCTGAGTGGGAAATCAAGACGCGTGCTCGCCAGTGTGCTCGAACACAGGAGGCTTTCGTCGATGGCGCGACGATTTTTACACTGCTGTTTCGTGACCGGAATGGTTTCAGGCGCGAGGATATCTCCGAACAGGCTTGGCTGCAGATAAAGGATAGGGTTGAGCCTTTTTCGTTTTGGAAATCCAAATTCCAGAGCCCTCCTCCGCCGGCCCCGGATCCAATGCCAAAGGAATCGGTAGAGCAGTTGCTCCGGAGGCTCCTGGAAGAGGATCTGCCGGAGCACGTGAATTTCCGCTACGTCTTGGCGATCATGCTTGAGCGAAAGAAAACGTTGAAGCACGTGGATACTCGGGAAACCGCCGAGGAGAAGATCCTTATTTACGAACACGCCAAAACTGGTGAAGTCTTTATTATCCTGGATCCACGGCTTCGGTTGGATCAACTCGACTCGGTGCAAGAAGAAGTCTATTCGCTGATGGCATCGCGATAGCTTTCTAGCCCGCAAAAATCACGCGCTGGGAGAATCGACGAGCTCATTGCGGGCTAGAAAGCTATAGGCTTGGCGACGGCCGAAGCAACGCCCCTCCAAGTTTGCCCGCACCTTAAATGCTGGTAAACTGGTTACCTCTCCGATGCTTCCCTGGTTTAAAAATTCGCGTCCTCTTTACCTCGCGCCGATGGCGGGAGTAACGGACTCCGTTTTTCGCCGGCTTTGCAAGAAGCAGGGTGCGGACGTCTTAGTGACCGAATTCGTCTCTGCGGACGGTATTTTGCACCGAAATCAGCGCACGAGAGAGATGCTGAACTTTCGAGCGGAGGAGCGCCCGGTCGGAGTTCAGTTGTTTGGAGCGGATCCGCAACGTATGGCAGATGCAGCGAAGGCCGTGATCGACTGGGTCGAGCCAGATTTCATAGATTTGAATTTCGGTTGTCCGGTCAATAAGGTCGTTTGCAAGCACGGTGGGTCCGCGCTCCTAAGGGATTGCCCACTCCTGGAACGAGTTGCTGTGGCAGTGGTCAAGGCGGTTGAGCCACTCCCGGTCACTGCCAAGATCCGCTTGGGGTGGAGTCAGGAGATGATCAACGCCCCTACGACGGCTACGATCCTGGAACAAGCCGGGATCAGGGCGGTTGCCGTCCATGGGCGGACCAGAGAGCAGGGCTACTCCGGGGTCGCCGATTGGCAGACAATCGCCAGGGTGGCGGAGACGGTTTCAATTCCAGTCATTGGAAACGGCGATCTTCGGGGCGTCGACGAAATACTGCTTCGGCTTCGATCAACCAGAGTACGGGGTCTG
>JAFAJU010000511.1 GCA_019236035.1 Verrucomicrobiota bacterium
GACAGTAGCTTGCGATGCCGTAATCCCTTTTCGAGCTTGTTGAACGATCCGATAACGAGATCGTGGCAGCCGGTCTGGAGGCGCTCGGCAACATCCAAGCGATTGCAGGCAGACACTTGCAAGGCCACACGCGGAGCGCGGGGGGTCAAACGCTTGACCAGGCGCGGTAGAATCACCATGCAGGCATAGTCGGCCGCTGCAATGTGGAACGTTCGCAACGCCTCGGTCCGTGCAGATTCCTTTGCGATCAAGGCTAGTTCAAGGTTCTTTAATCCTTCTCGAATGGCCGGGGCGACCTCAAGCGCGCGTCGAGTCGGTTGCATGCTGGACTCGGTAGAAATGAAGAGTTCGTCGTGCAGCGCCTGCCGGAGCCTCCTCAAAGCATGACTTACGGCCGATGGTGTTACCGACAGCATCCGGCTCGCTTCCCGAACGCTGCGGTGGTGCATGACGGCGTCAAAGACCCGAAACAAATTCAAGTCCATCATGCGCATCTGGACGGAACTTCCATTGGTGCGGTTTCGGCATTCTTCGGTTTGCTTTTCCGCAGTGCTTCGCATGGGTTGGGTCAGAAAATCTCCTCTCGGCAGACAAAACCCCCATTACCGGTAGGCGGCTACACCTAGATTGGCCAGCAGTGTGCGGCGGTTGGCATCGCACCGGCGGCAAGCAAACGCGAATTCGCCCACATCCGCCAACGCGCAGGGCGATACTCATTAGGAGGACGATATCCGAATTCCCGAAACCAGGCGTGAACGAATCTCATCGCAGCGATGAGTAGCTTTCACTTTTCATTAATCAAGGGCCCGGTACGCTCACCGGAGTTTAGCCATGAAAGCCGAAAGGAGAGTAACATGAGCAATCCCGATCATGACCGTGAAGCTGAAGTATCCCTGCTTGACGGACCGCCCCATGACGTAAAGATCAAGCCGATTGAGAAAAAGAAAGAGGCTCCCCAGCGGGCCAAACTTGGGTTACGTCGCACGTTATCCGAAAAAAACTTAATGGCGCTTACCGGCCTCTTTCTTTGTCTTTTCCTCGCGGTACACTTGTTAGGTAATTTGCAGCTGCTCTTGCCGCCCGAAATCGCTCAGTGGCAATTCAATTTCTACTCCAAATTGCTTTCCGGTAATATCTTTATCGAACTAATTTCCTACCTTTTGTTTGCCAGCATACTGGCTCACGCCATCTATGCGCTGGTAATCACGATTAAGAACCGGCGGGCGAATGGGCACCGTTATGACTACGACCGGCGCGGAGTAACCAGCAAATGGTATTCTCGGAAGATGGGGCTGTTAGGTACCATTATTTTATTCTTTCTCATTATTCATCTCCGCGACTTCTGGTATCAGCTCCAGTTCGGGCATGTGCCGCTCGATAAGGACGGGCAAAAAGATTTGTATACGCTAGTAGTGACTGTCTACCACAGCGGCTGGTACGTGCTGATCTATGTGCTCTGTATGATTGCGTTGGGATACCACTTATTACATGGTTTTTTCAGTGCAGCACGGACGCTCGGAGTTTACGACCCGCGTTACGTTGAATGGATAAAAATATTAGGCTGGATCTATAGCATCGGCATCAGTGCCGGGTTCGCATTTATACCAGTCTATGTTCATTTCGCGAGAGGATGACTATGCTAGACGCAAAAATACCTGAGGGACCATTGGATAAAAAATGGGAGCATTACCGCTCGAAGAGCCACCTTGTCAATCCTGCCAACCGCAAAAAACTAAAGGTAATCATTGTAGGAACCGGACTTTCCGGTAGTTCTTTAGCGGCGTCGCTGGGTGAGTCAGGCTATCACGTGAGTAGTTTTTGCTTTCAGGATACAGCCAGGCGCGCGCATTCGGTGGCAGCCCAGGGTGGCGTCAATGCTTGCAAGAATTATAAGAACGATGGCGACACGGTTTTTCGGATGTTCTATGACACGATCAAGGGAGGCGACTTCCGTGCTCGGGAAGGGAACGTGTACAGGTTGGCGGAATGCAGCGTCAACCTCATTGACCAGGCGGTGGCTCAGGGTGTGCCGTTCGCGCGCGAATATAGTGGCTACCTGAGTAACCGATCGTTTGGCGGGGTCCAGGTCTCCCGAACTTTTTATGCCCAGGGGCAGACAGGGCAACAGTTGTTACTCGGAGCCTATCAGGCTTTGATGCGACAGGTGAGCGCGGGTACCGTAAAACTCTTCTCGCGTCATGAAATGCTGGACTTGGTGGTGATTGATGGGAAGGCGCGCGGTATCATTGTGCGAAATATGGATACTGGCGAGGTGGAACGACACGGCGGGCACGCCGTGGTCCTGGCCACCGGCGGGTTCGGCAAGATCTATTACTTGTCCTCGCTGGCGATGGGTTGCAACGCTTCCGCGATCTGGCGTGCTTATAGACGCGGGGCGTTCTTTGCTAATCCTAGCTGGATCCAGTTCCATCCGACTTGCTTGCCTCAGTTCGGTGAGTACCAATCCAAGCTAACCCTGATGTCCGAATCATTGCGCAATGACGGCCGGATCTGGGTTCCTAAAAAGAAGGACGATAATCGCCCACCCAACGATATTCCGGAATCGGAACGGGACTATTACCTGGAACGCCGGTACCCCGCGTTTGGCAATCTTGTGCCGCGTGATATCGGCTCGCGTGCGGCCAAGGAAATGATCGATGCAGGCTATGGCGTGGGGTCGCTTAAGAACGCCGTCTATCTAGACTTTAGTAAGGCGATTGCCGAACAAGGCGAAGGTAAGATCGAAGACAAATACGGTAATCTCTTTCGCATGTATCAAAAGATTACCGGGATCAATGCCTACCGCGAGCCGATGCGGATTTCGCCTGCCTCTCATTTTTCCATGGGCGGTCTGTGGGTAGACTATGAACTCATGACCACTATCCCGGGACTCTATGCGGTCGGCGAGTCTAACTTTGCTGACCACGGAGCCAATCGGTTAGGTGCTAACTCTTTACTGCAGGCCTGTGTGGACGGCTATTTCATCGCGCCGAGCACCATGCCGAACTACCTGGCGAATGAAATCAGAACCGGACCGATCGATACCAGACAGTCGGCATTTGCGACGGCTGAGGAGGCGGCCCTGCAAAAATTGAAAGGCTTTTTGGCCATCCAGGGCAGCAAACCGGTGGATTACTTTCATAAAGCCCTGGGTAAGATTTTATACGACGATTGCGGTCTGTCGCGTTCGCGCGCCGGACTCACAGAGGCGATAGCAAAGATTCGCTCGTTACGGGGTGAGTTTTACCACGAACTGCATGTACCTGGGGGTGGGGGGCAAGCGATGAACAGCGAGCTGGAGAAGGCCGGCCGCGTGGCGGACTACCTGGAAGTTGGAGAGTTGATGTGTTATGACGCTTTGAACAGAGACGAATCGTGCGGAGCCCATTTTCGGGTCGAATATCAAACGCCGGAAGGCGAGCCGCTCCGGGACGATAAGAACTTCGCTTTCACATCTGCCTGGGAGTGGACCGGATTGGACACGGAACCGCTGTTACACAAAGAACCCCTCCACTTCGAGACCGTTACTCCAACTGTTAGAAGCTACAAATAGAGGCAAGACTAACATGCGAATCCAACTCAGAGTTTGGCGTCAGGAGCATAAGAGCAAGCCGGGTCAGTTTGCGGATTACGAATTACCGGAGGTCAGCCCGGACATGTCTTTCTTGGAGATGCTGGATATGCTGAATGATCAGATCATGCGGCAAAACGGCAGGCCAGTGGAATTCGATTACGACTGCAGGGAAGGTATTTGTGGTCAATGCGGGGTGATGATTAATGGCCGAGCTCATGGTCCGCTGGCGAACACAACCACGTGCCAGCTCCACATGCGGACGTTCAAGGATGGCGACATCATCCATGTGGAGCCGTTCCGGGCGGCGGCATTCCCGGTGAAGTGCGACCTGAAAGTCGATCGGAGCGCCTTTGATCGTATTATCCAGGCGGGAGGCTACATTGCGGCCAGTACCGGGGAAGCGCCGGAGGCCAACAGCATTCTTGTCCCGCATGAGGAAGCAGAGGCGGCGTTTGACGCCGCCTGCTGTATCGGCTGCGGTGCATGTGTCGCGACCTGTAAGAACTCTAGTGCTGCCCTGTTTACTTCCGCCAAAATCAGTCACCTGGCGCTCTTACCACAGGGCCGGCTAGAAGCGAAAGAACGTGCTCAACAAATGGTAGCGCAAGCCGACAAGGAAGGTTTTGGCCATTGCAGCAATACCGAGGCTTGCGAGGTAGAGTGTCCCCAAGCCATCTCGGTTCTGCACATCGCTCGGATGAACTGGGAGTTCAATCGTGCGGCATTCTTTTAAAGTGTCGGCGTCTTAAGTATTTCACCAAACGATCCCCGAAAAACTATGCGTGCTGAATTTGATAGCATGAAAAAGGGTCACTAACGGGTTCTTTATGTCTGCGAAGATTGAGACGGTTGCGCCCGAGACCGGGCATCCGAAGAAGAAAGACAGTCGATATCTGTCGTTATTGGTGGTGGTAGCGCTGGCGACCCTGATTTGGTTTATTCCAGCTCCTGCCGGGGTTGAGCCGAAGGCCTGGCATTTGCTGGCAATCTTCGTTGCGACGATTGTCGGCATCATCCTGAAGCCTTTCCCGATGGGTGCAATCGCGATGATCGGCATCGCCGCAACTGCTGTTACGGGGACCCTGACCATCAATCAGGCGTTGAGCGGTTTTGGGAACGGAACCATCTGGCTAATCGTGGTTGCATTTTTTATCTCGGAAGGATTCATCAAGACCGGTCTGGGCAGCCGGATTGCTTATCTTTTCATGGCAATCTTAGGCAAAAGAACTCTTGGGTTAAGCTACGGCCTAATCGCAACCGATCTTGTGCTGGCGCCGGCGATCCCAAGCAACACGGCTCGTGCCGGCGGGATCGTGTTCCCGCTAGTTCGGGCGACGGCCAAGGCGTTTGGTAGCGAACCGGGCGACGGTACGGCCCATAAGATTGGCTCGTTCCTGATCCAAGCGGCGTTTCAAGGCAACGTAATAACCAGCGCCATGTTTCTTACCGCCATGGCTGCCAACCCGCTGGCCGCCAAACTGGCAAGCCAAATGCATATCAACATTAGTTGGGGACGATGGGCGGTGGCGGCGCTTGTCCCAGGGATTGCCAGTTTAATTGTAATCCCTCTGGTTCTTTACAAATTTTACCCACCTGGGGTCAAAGAGACGCATGGAGCCAGTGAGATGGCTAAGCAAAAACTGGGAGAAATGGGTCCAGTCGCGCGAGAAGAATGGATCATGTTGGCCGTGTTTCTAATGCTCCTCGTGCTCTGGATCTTTGGCGATCGATTTGGGATCGATAGCGCCACGACTGCTCTGGTCGGTCTCGGTGTGTTACTCACAACCGGAGTACTCACTTGGAAGGACGTTCTCTCAGAGGAAAAGGCCTGGGATACGCTGGTCTGGTTCGCTGCCTTAGTGATGATGGCAAGTTTCCTCAACGAATTGGGTCTCATTCCATGGGTGACCAAAGGCGTACAAGGGCTGGTCGGCGGCGTCAATTGGACCGTTGCATTTCCGGTGCTTTGCTTAGTTTATTTTTACAGCCATTACCTGTTTGCCAGTCAGACTGCGCATGTTAGCTCGATGTACGCGGCCTTTCTGTCGGTTTCGGTTGCGGTTGGTACACCGCCGCTGCTGGCGGCTCTTGTGCTTGGATTCGCCAGCAATCTTTTCAGCAGCCTAACTCACTATGGAAGCGGTCCCGCGCCGGTGCTTTTCGGCTCCGGTTATGTGGAGCTCGGTACCTGGTGGTGGTTAGGTGCGCTGATCAGTGTGATTAACATTGTGATTTGGCTAATCGTTGGCGGCCTCTGGTGGAAGGTGCTCGGACTTTGGTAGGACCCGCACGAAGTCTGCGGCCTGGAGGGGAGCCGCTTTGGCGCGTAACTCACCGGAATGTCAATAAGGCAGACCCTGCCGAGGGAGGAGGTTGCATGGGATTAGGATTGAATCCCACGGTGTCACGGATTCCATCCCACGGCTTGACCGGTTGAGGCGCGCGCCAACGCAAAGCGCCGACCGGCGGCCGGGCGAAGGGGATACCTTTAAAGGCGATTGCGGCTTCGGCCTCTGT
>JAFAJU010000518.1 GCA_019236035.1 Verrucomicrobiota bacterium
TTCCCTTTGCGCCGGTCGGTGGCACAATGTGGGCAGCGTCACCCGCCAGAAACAATCTCCCGTGCCGCATCGGTTCAACGACAAAGCTCCTCATGGAAGTAACGCCTTTTTGCAGAACCTTTCCGCGCCGCACCTTTTTTGGTCCGACGAACGACAAACGCCGTTCGAGGTTCTCCCAGATACGTTCATCGGGCCACTTTGACAGGTCTTCGTCCGGATCGCATTGCAGATAGAGTCGCGTGACAGTGGGCGAGCGCATGCTGAAAAGGGCGAACCCGTCTTGGTGGTAAGCGTAAATCAACTCGTCCCAGCTTGGCGCAGCTTCCGCGAGGATACCTAGCCAACCAAACGGGTAAGTTTTCTCAAAAACTTTGAGTGCTTCAGGAGGGATACTTGGCCGGCAAACGCCATGGAACCCATCGCAGCCCGCCAACCAATCACTCTTCAATTCCCGATTCTCGCCTTGATACCGGAAGCGAACACAAGGCTCTTTCGTCAACAGCGCGTCAACCGAGACTGCATCGACCTCAAATAAAATCTGTCCGCCATCATGCAAGCGCGCCGCAATCAAGTCTTTCAGCACCTCGTGCTGCCCGTAGACGGTAACCGCCTTTCCTTGAGTTAGTTCGCTCAAGTTGACTCGATGCAACTGGCCTGAAAAGCCAAGATTGATCCCTTCGTGTCGCAACCCTTCTTTTTTCATCCGGTCACCCACCCCGGCATCACACAGGAGTTGGGCCGTCCCATGCTCAAGCACTCCCGCTCGGATTCTCGACTCGACATATGATCGGCTCTTTTTCTCTAGAACAATCGATTCAATCCGATGCAAAGATAGAAGTTGCGAGAGCAAAAGACCCGCCGGACCGGCGCCCAAAATGGCAACTTGAGTGCGCATAGATGAGTCTCGGGCAACAATGGTTCGCTAGATTGCCGGCATCACGAACGCCCTGGCCGTCCTTTCATCAATACCTCTTCGGCTGCGCTTTCGCTTTGTCAAAGCTTTTGGTAGGGCGAGGCTCCGCCCGAGCCGGGGCGCGTCACGCCACCTTGCCCTTTGGCGACGTCACGCGCCGCGGCTCGGGCGGAGCCTCGCCCTACCAACCTATACAAATCCTTGGAGGTTTATGAGCTATGCAGACTGAGGAGCAATCGATCACGACCACAACTGTCACTCCTAAGACCATCGCTAATAGCGGGCTTCGGCTACGATGATCCGGTAAGCCTGTTTAAAGAATGGTCCCTAACCTACCCGTGTTTGTAAGATGCGCGGTCTTCAACTACGGCTTCTTCCAGCGTATAAGTTTCGCCGGCCGTTTGTGGGCTAGTTGAGACAGTTCAACTCTACTTCGGCCTTCTCGAGTGCTTCGAGGGCGGCTCTCAAATGCGGCGCTTCAAAGGAGTAGAGCTCCGGCCAGCGCAGCATATCGTTGATGATTGATTTTGTACTGTGCACCCGTTCCTGCGACCAACGCAAAACCGTCAGAGAAAGCGATCGTCGCGAAGAATCAACGTCAATGTTCGTGTTCGTGATCATGGTTAATCTACGGTAGCATTGATCATGCCAAACGTTCTCGGAAAAAAGGCCAGGCGCTTCTTACCTCTTCAATTCGAGGCACTTGGCTCTTGAGGAGATGTTTCGGGCAACCCGCCGGCCTCGCAGTCTGTCCCCGGTTGAAAAAACACTCGCGTCTACACTAGGCAATTTTTTCCTGTCCTGACTTGTCCGCCAGAATGATGCGCGCACACGTCTCGTCGGTCACCAGCCCATTGATCCATTGGCCTCGCAGCGCGCCAAGCACAGCTCGTGCCTTGCGTTCACCGCCAGCAAAAGCGATCACCGGCATCTTTGGGGGACGTCGCAGTTGAATGCTCGTAACCCTCTGCTGGCTGGACGCACGGACAAATTCTCCTGCCTCGCTAAAGGCCCAACCGAGATTGTCCCCTACTGCGCCTGCCTTGACGAGCTCCATCACTTCTTCCCTGGTAAGAAACCCGTCGCGATGCATCGGACAGCCGACCCCCATATCTCCTATTCCTACGAAAGCCACATCAGCCTGATTCGAAAGCTCTTCCACAATCTTATAAAGACGATGGTTACACCATTGCCGTCGCTCCTCCGGTGAATCCGCAAGCAAGGGAGCAGGTATCAAGAAACACTTACTACCAATCTTTTCCGCCGCTTGCAGAGCGGCATCGTAGGGATTGCTGGAACCATCGCGAGCAATTGTTCCCACCAGAGAAAGCAGTCGGTGCTGGGGCCGGGCCGGCGCGTTGAGTTCGCCGATGACGGTTTTGATTGTCTGACCCGAACCCAACGCAATAATCTTCGGCTGAATCTCGTTAAGATAAGATTCCATCACCTGGGCGGCGGCTACCGCAATCTTCCTCAAAACCTGATCAGGGCTGTCCGCATTCACCGGCACGACGTCACATACCACCAGTTCGTATCGTTGTCGCAAGGCTATGGCCAACTCCAGGCAGCTAGCTACCTTATGGTTAACACGCACCTTCACGAGACCGCGCTCGAGTGCAAATGCTACCAGTCTCTGGGCAGTCGGCCGCGAGATTTGCAGTTTTCGCGCTATCTCGTGCTGGGTGTTGCCCGCAACGTGGTAGAGCCAGGCGGCTCGCACGGCTATTTCCATCTTTTCCTCTTGTTTTGGCGACGACGGATCCATCTTCGTTGATAGGGCAGTTAATCAGCTTATTAGTAAGCTCCTTCCGCTCGGCAAGAATTAAGCTCTAAGGATTTGTGTAACTATCTGCCGATCTTAATCTGGTTGCGACGTTTTTCACAGTAGCACGGGCGTCTAGTGCACCGTCTCCCATATAATGGTGACGTCGCCGCAGGTCAGTTGGCTGTTTTTCAAGGCGGCCCATTTTGAACGCAACGACGTCATCATTATATGCGAGACGGTGCACTAGCTCTCAAACCGATCCCAGTACCGTTCGCTGGCCTCGTAGAGATCATCAAATAACAACCGCATCTTCTCGTATCGCTCCGACCAGGCCGCGTTCGGAACGATTTCTCTGTCGTATCGGACTTGCTGAGAAACGACAGCTTCGAGATTCGAAAATAGCCCAGCAGCGCAGCCTGCCAGCATGGCGCAACCCAGCACGCCGCACTCCGATTCGGAAGGTATCAGAATCGGGCAATCATAGATGCTCGCCTTAATCTCGAGCCACAATCGGCTTTTTGCACCGCCCGCGGCGGCGATTAGCCGGTCGAAGCGGCTTCCACGCGACTTCATCAGTTCCATGTTCCTCCTCGAGGCAAAGGCAACTCCTTCCATGACTGCTCGATGTAAATGTGCAGCGCTGTGACCGCTGGTAAGGCCAAAAAGCTGGGCGCGAGAATTCGACTTCCGGGCGAGACGTTCAGCATTGAGATACGGCAGGAATAAGAGCTGATCCGAGCCTGCCGGCGCGGCTTCGGCCATCGAGACCATTTGGTCATAGCTGCACGCCTGATCATGGAACACAGTGCGCGCCCAGCGGATCGCATCTCCACCGGCATCGACAATGGTAAAGGCGGCCCAACCACCGATGACGCATTGCAGGTTGGAGATTTTCGGATCGACCACAGGCCTTTCCGCGAGCAGAGCAATCAGCGTTGAGGTGCCGGTGATATCACATCCCATTCCGGGCTGCGTCACTCCCGAACCAAGCAGCGCCGCTGGAAAATCACCAGCGCCGACAGCAACCGGGGTACCCGTTCGTAGACCGGTGACCTGCGCCGCCTCTTCTGTAACCGTCCCGAGCAGGTCTGAAGCCGAACTGATCGAGGGCAATTTGTCCGGGTCCAAGCCTAGCAGCGCCAGGATTCTTGGGCTCCAGGCGCGTTTCTGGACATCAAACATGTAGCTGCAGGAGGCTTCGCAAAAGTCAGTTCGGGATCTGCCTGTGAGCTTGAAATTGATGTAGTCTTTGGGCATCAGCAACGTCCGGGCTGCGTGGTAGGCCTTTGGCTGGTTCTGTTTGATCCAAGCCAGCTTGAACGCCGGCCAAGCTACCGTGGGCGGGTTTGCAACGATCGGAACCAAGGCATCCGCGTCGTGCCCCTGCAAAAATTTGTCCACCAGTTCGCGGGTGCGCTTGTCGTTCCACAGAGGCACTTCCTCCAGGACCGGCTCGCCTGCGCTATCGATCAAGACTGTTCCGTGCATTTGCCCACACGCAGCGATTCCCGCGATCCGATCGGCGCCGTGCTCAACTTCTGCGGTGACGCGGCGGATACTGGAGACTACTGCTTTCCACCAGGTTCGCGGACTTTGCTGAGACCACGCGAAATGAGGAATGGTCTGGTCAAGCTCTTGCGCCGCGAATGCGACGATCTTCCCGGCTTCAGTCACGAGAGCCGCGCGCGCGCTTCCGGTCCCCAGGTCGATCGCAAGCAGTAGATCCTCTTTCATGAGCAGAATTGACTGCAATCTAAGAAAGTTTTCGCATCATTGGCGAATCCAATACAATCATTCCCCGGTTCAATCTTTAT
>JAFAJU010000592.1 GCA_019236035.1 Verrucomicrobiota bacterium
TGCGCCGCACCCCCTGGATGCGCTCGAAGGTCTCGGCGGTGAGTGGCTGAGCTTGGGCCAAAACGTGAATCTCTTCTTTCAGCAAAGCGATGACCAGCGACGAGTTCGCTAGTATATCCTCCGCCAACTCGAATGTCTTGGCTTCCAGTTGCTCGACCGGCAGGACATAATTTGCAATTCCGACTTCGTACGCCCTTTGCGCGCTGATCCGTGTCGCTCGGAAAAGCATTTCCTTTACAACCACCAACGGCACCGAACCCACCATGTTCTGGATACCGCCGATATTGTAAGGCACACCTAACCTGGCCGGGGTCATGGCGAACGTGGCGTTCTCTGCCGCGATGACCATGTCGCAC
The DNA here is from genome assembly GCA_019236035.1 of Verrucomicrobiota bacterium. GTDB lineage: Bacteria > Verrucomicrobiota > Verrucomicrobiia > Chthoniobacterales > JAFAMB01 > JAFAMB01. The sequence goes on from JAFAJU010000592.1 coordinate 357, forward strand.
GCCATGACCAACTCGCACGCGCCCCCCCAAACGCCTCCCTCAATCATCGCTAGTACCGGAGCGGAATACTCCTGGATCTTGCGAATGAGCACTCGAAGCGGGTCGTTGTAGGTCAGGGGATCCCGTGCATGCTTCGGCAATTCTCCGACGTTGTGTCCCGCCGACCACGTCTTTGTACCGGGCGGCGCGCGCAAGATGACTACGCGGATGCCTTTATCGCGGAAGTTTTCCAGCGCATCAAGCAGTTCATTGATCAGACTGCTGCTCAGGGAATTCAGCGTCTTGCGGTCATTCAGCGTGATGGTGCCGATTTGGTTTTTTACGCTTGTTTCAATAAACATTGGAGTTGCCTCGCTCATATTGGTTTCTCCTGTTTGAATCTGAGGAATCTGCGTAATCTGTGGTTTATTCAAATTTCGGAGTTCAGGATTGATGGTCTTGGCTCAAATCTGGTAAAGATCGAGCAGTTCGCGCGCTGCCCTGGATGGGCTTATCGCACGCTCGCGGACCGAGTGCTCGAGCCGAGCGAAACGCTCTTGCACGGTGGAAGTATTCTGAAAGATTTCCTGAAGGCCGGATGAGATCAATTCACGCATCCAGCTCAACGCTTGCGCTTCGCGCCGGCGCTCCAGATGTCCACCAGCTTCCTGGTGGGCACGATGATCCAGAATCATCTGCCAGCTTTCACGGATACCTCTGTTCTCGAGAGCCGAACAAGTGAGGACCTGCGCTGTCCAACCCTGCCGGTTCGGTGCAAACATCCGCAGCGCAGTTTCATACTGACTTCGCGCACGCCTTGCTTGACGAAAATTCTCTCCGTCGGCTTTGTTGATCACTATGCCGTCAACCATCTCGATGATACCGCGTTTGATGCCCTGGAGCTCGTCGCCGGCTCCGGGGATCATCAACAGCAGAAAAAAGTCGGTCATTGAGCTGACCACAATTTCCGATTGCCCGACGCCGATGGTTTCGACCAGAACGTTTTGGTATCCCGCGGCTTCGCAAACCAGAATGCACTCGCGGGTGCGGCGGGCCACGCCGCCAAGATAGCCGCGCGACGGTGAGGGGCGGATGAAGGCGTCAGGTTGTCCACTCAGCCGCTCCATGCGAGTCTTATCGCCAAGGATGCTGCCGCCCGAAACCGGACTGGAAGGATCGACGCTCAGCACCGCGACATTTTCGCCCAGCTCGTGCAGGAGATACATCCCCAGGGCGTCTATGAAAGTACTCTTCCCGCTGCCCGGAATCCCGCTAATGCCGATCCGTCGCGACTTCCCAGTGTGAGGGAGCACGCCCTCAAGTATCTGCTCAGCTAACGCTTGATCAGAGGGCAAGTCGCTCTCGATTATCGAGATCGCTCTGGCAACCACGGCACGATGTCGGTTCAGAATGCCACTGACGTACTGCGCCACCGGGAGACGTCCGCTCACGGCCGTTTGCCCCAAGCTCGCCTTTGTCTCGCAAGTATTGGTCGTGATCATCTATTCGCAGATCGCCGGTCGGAAGCGTCAGGAACAGAGTGCGATGGCGCACGGTCTTCTTCATCCATACCGTCAGGATCGCGCCCGCCGCCGTCTGCAGGCTCCTTGCCCATCAAGATGGTCAAAACCTTCTGGGCGCACTGAGGAATGTTGGTCCCCGGCCCAAAGACGGCTGTCGCCCCGGCCCGGTACAGAAATTCGTAGTCCTGTTGCGGAATGATCCCCCCGACGATCACCCTGATGTCGTCGCGACCGTGTTGCTTAAGTCCGACCACCACTTCAGGGACCAGCGTCTTGTGACCGGCAGCCAATGTCGATATGCCGACAAGGTGGACGTCATTCTCAACCGCGTTGCGCGCGACTTCCGCCGGCGTCGCGAAGAGTGGCCCTATGTCAACGTCGAACCCGATATCCGCGAATGCAGTGGCGACCACCTTTGCTCCCCGGTCATGGCCGTCCTGGCCCGCCTTGGCGACGAGAATGCGAGGTCGGCGCCCTTCGCGGTTGGCAAACTCGTTTGCCATATTCCGCGCCTTGTTGAAGCCGGGATCGCCCTGGCTCGTGTGCGCATAAACGCCAGTGATGCATTGGCTGACAGCTTGAAAACGCCCGAACACCTTTTCCATTGCCATAGAAATCTCGCCAAGTGTCGCACGGACCCGCGCAGCTTTTACGCAACACTCCATCAGGTTGCCAATTCCCGTTTGCGCTGTCTTGGTAAGCACTTGGAGGGCCTCGTTCACCGCCGCTTGGTTGCGCGAGTTCTTGACTTCATTCAGCCGGCGAATCTGGCTCGCGCGCACGGCACGATTATCGACTTCCAGGATCTGCAGCGTGTCTTCGACTTCCGGTGGATACTTGTTCACTCCGACAAGGACTTCCTCACCTGAGTCGATCTGCGCCTGGCGGCGCGCGG
>JAFAJU010000279.1 GCA_019236035.1 Verrucomicrobiota bacterium
ACTACCGGCTGGAGAGGCGCCGAAATTAGATTCGCCCGGGCCAAGGATCGCTGGAAAGTGGTGTAACATGGGCGTCTCGCCCGTGATCTTGGCCGAAGCACGGGCGGGACGCCCGTGTCACAATTTCACAAGAGGCAAAGCGGGACGCTTCGCTTACGCCAGTCGGTTCAGCTCAGTAACTTAACGAGCGTCTCGCTGACGAGATTCGGATTCGCCTTTCCTTTCGAGAGCTTCATCACTTGACCTTTCAGGAAGTTGATGGCGGCAGCTTTGCCGGCCCGGTAGTCTTCGACCGATTTCGGATTCGCGGCGATGACTTCGCTGCACAACGATTCGATCGCTCCGAGATCGCTCTCCTGTTTCATGCCTTTCTCCTCAACGATGAGTTCGGCCGATTTGCCGGTCGAGAACATTTCTGCAAACACTTCTTTACCTTGTTTGCTGTTGATTTTCCCATCGTCGATCAGGTTGACCAAATCATTCAGGTGGTGCGCCGGAATCGGGCAGTCGGCGATCGTTCGATTAGTGGAACCCAGGGCGCTGAGTAGATCATTCAAAACATAGTTAGCAATAGCCTTCGGCTTGCGCGCGCCCTTTGCGGCGACCTCGAAATAGGCGGATAACTCCAGATCGTCAGCCAGAACTCCGGCATCGTACTCGCTGATTCCGTACTCCCTGACAAAGCGTTCTCGTTTTTCCCAAGGTAGTTCCGGAAGCCGAGCGCTGACTTCCGGCAGGAAGGCTTCCGTCTTCACCGGTAGAAGGTCCGGATCGGGAAAGTAACGGTAGTCATGTGCAGACTCCTTCGTGCGCATCAAAACTGTCTCCCCCAGACTATCGTCCCAACGGCGGGTTTCCTGATGAAGTGTTTCGCCGCGGTCCAAAGCTGCAATTTGCCGATCGATTTCGAACGCCAACGCTCTCCGAACCCCGCTGATCGAATTGAGATTTTTCAATTCGATCTTCGTACCGAACTTGGTTTCCTCCTTCTTCCGGACGGAAACATTGCAGTCGCAGCGCAGTTGACCTTTCTCCATATCTGCATCGCTGACACCGCCGTAAATCAGTGCCTGCTTGAGCGAAGTCAGGTATGAAAAGGCCTCTTCGGGAGACTCAATATCCGGCTGGGACACTATCTCCATCAGTGGAGTGCCGGCCCTGTTGAAGTCTATCCCGCTCGTGGTGTCGAAGTGAAGGCTTTTGGCGACATCTTCTTCCAAATGTATCCGGACCAACCGGACCCGCTTGTTGGGATTCCGGATGTTCTTCTGTGCATCCTTGGGATAAGCCATGTCATAGAGTGGAACCTCGCCATTGAGGCACAATGGTCGATCGTACTGCGAGATCTGATAGTTCTTCGGCATGTCAGGATAGAAATAGTTTTTCCGATCGAATTTGCAGATCGACGCGATGTCACACTTAAAAATCAAACCGGTCAGCGCGGTCATTTTCAGCGCCTCCAGGTTCATGGCCGGCAGGGCCCCAGGCAACCCGAGGCAAACCGGGCAAACATGAAGGTTTGGTTCGGCACCGTACTCCACGGCGCATCCACAGAACATTTTGGTTCTGGTCTTAAGCTGAACGTGCACTTCCAGCCCAATGGTCGCGATATAGTCACTCTTCATGCGAAGAACGTCAGCTAACCCGCAAAAATCACGTCTGTTTAAGTCCAAATTCCGAATTAGAAACCACAGATTTCGCAGATTAGCACAGATTAGAACTGTCTTGAAGCACCGAGGGCTGGCAACTTTGCGACACGTACATTCAATGCTTCTGCCTGCATCTAACCCATTGAATCTGTGGAATCTGTTTAATCGTGGTTTACTCCAATTCCGCCGGCGCTCATTCTCGTTCGCGGTTTTCATTGTCATTTGCTGAGTTCTCAGCGTAATCCAGCGCTGCTTCCAACTCTGCCGGCGAGAAAGCTTGCCGCAGGTGCGAATCGTTCAGCAACGCGACCACCTTTCGATTGGCAAATACGCCGAGGAGATTCCCGCTTTGCACGTCCGCGAGGATCTCAGGATCTCTCTGCAGACCTACAATTTTTGGATCCTGAAGGACCCGACGAAACCCGGGGTAATCCAGCATCTTTCGGATCGCGCGGGGATTTGCGATTAGCCGGCTGCACCGGTCCAGCTCCCGGTAAAAAGCCGGTGGTGTCGGATCGACCGCGTCGACCACCACCCGGCCAATTCCGAGCTCAATAGAATTTTTCAATTTGGCAAGGTTCAGCAGTAGCCTCCCGGAAGGCTCACTCGCAGCCCGTTCCGTTTCTATCTGATTTTCCGCGTTCCGGCCGGTTACGCGTACGCCGTTCAGGATGCGCCGAAGAAAGGACACTCCGAAAC
>JAFAJU010000501.1 GCA_019236035.1 Verrucomicrobiota bacterium
CGATGGGGGCGTGAGCAAGGTAGCATAGGCGTCCCGCCTGTCGGGCACGGTGCGCGGCCCTGCGAATACAGACTGGAAGCCTATGCTACAATGTCGGCCGCCGGCGCTCAGCGACCTCATCGGCCCGAAACCGGCGGTGCGCTGTCAGAGTTCGAGTTCGCGTGCAGGGTATCGACAGCGAAAGCGAATTCCAGGGCGACTTCCTTCAACCGGTCAAATCGACCGCTGTCGCCGCCGTGACCCGCTCCTAAATTCGTTTTCAATACCAGGATTCTATTTTGGTGCTTGAGCCTCCGTTGCTTGGCTACCCATTTGGCCGGCTCCCAATAACTCACGCGCGGGTCATTCAGCCCGGCAGTAACCAACAGGTTCGGATATTGTTTTTCCTCTATATTATCGTAGGGCGAGTAAGAGGCCATGTAGTCGAAGTACTTTGGATCCTGAGGATTGCCCCATTCTTCGTACTCCGTAACCGTGAGGGGGAGGGAAGGATCTGACATCGTATTCAGGACATCGACGAATGGCACCGCGGCGATAACGCTGGTAAATAGATCCGGGCGCATATTCATGACCGCCCCCATCAAAAGCCCGCCTGCGCTTCCGCCCGAAATAGCCACCCTCTTCGGTGCCGCGTACTGCTGATCGACCAAAGACTGAGCGCAGGTAATAAAGTCCGTGAACGAATTTCTTTTCTTCAAGAGCTTGCCATCTTCGTACCACGTTCTACCCAGTTCGCCGCCTCCACGGATATGCGCGATGGCGTAGACAAACCCCCGGTCAACCAGACTGATTGTGCTCGACCTGAAACTTGCGTCAGTAGCGAGCCCGTACGCTCCATACCCCGTGAGCAGAAGGGGAGCGGTGCCATCCTTCCGGAAATCCTTTTTGTAAAACAGTGAAATCGGGATCTCGACGCCATCGTCAGCTTTGGCAAAGATGCGCTCGGATACGTAATCGCTTTTTTTGTATCCTCCGAGCACCGGCATCTCCTTCTTAAGTTCCTTGCGCCGGGAAACCATGTCGTAGTCGATCACAGAATCCGGAGTGATAAATGAACTGTAGTCTATGCGGACGATACTGGTCTTGAATTCGGGATTTCCGTCGAGCGAAACTTCGTAAGTGGGCTCATCGAAGTTTATCTCGTGAGATTCGCCGGACTTAAGGTCACATATCCGAATAGCCGGAAGCCCGTTGCGTCGCTCGGAGATAACCAAATGATTTTCGAAAGCGTCAGCTTCATCGATCTTGACCTGTGGATCGTAAGCTATGAAGTCCTTCCAATGCTCTTTGTCCGGTGTGGCGACCGGAGCCTCGACGACCTTGAAATTCTTCGCGTTCTCGTTCGTGACAATAAAGAAGCGATCACCGTTGTGATCGACGCTGTAGAGCAAGTCATGCTCGCGTGGCCGGATGAGTCGAAGTTCCCCTTCGGGGTGGTCTGCGTCCAGGAAGCGCGCCTCGCTGGAGGTTTCACTCTCGACTGCAATGAAGATGAATTTTTTGCTGCGCGATTTGGATAGATCTAAAAAGAAACGGTCATCCTTCTCCTCGTACACCGTTGGATCCTGGCTGACGCTTGTTCCCAGAACATGTTTCAGGGCTTTGTAGGGCCGATGAGCATCGTCGAGTTGGTCATAGAAGAAAGTTTTGCTGTCATTGGCCCACTCGAACGAATCGCTCGAGTTTCTGATTTCGTCCGTCAACAACTCGCCGGTCTCTAGATTCTTAATCCGGGTGACATATTTTTCGCTGCCGTTCGTATCGATCGAGTATGCCAGAAGTTTGTGATCCGGGCTGACGTTTAATTTTCCTACCCGAAAATATTTTTGCCCTTTGGCTAATTCGTTCTCGTCGAGCAGAACCTCTTCCTTCGCTTCAAGGCTCCCTTTCTTCCGGCATTGCACCGCGTACTGTTTCCCGGTCTCCGTCCTGGCGTAATAATAATAGTCGCCGATTTTTTGAGGGACCGAGACATCGTCTTCCTTAATTCGTCCGCGCATTTCGCGGTAGATCGTGTCTTGTAACTTCTCGGTGTGCTTGAGGACGCTCTCCGCGTACTGGTTTTCGGCTTTCAGATATTTCAAAACATGCGCATCGGCCTTGTCCCGGAGCCAGAAAAAAGGGTCCATTCTGGCATGGCCCGCCTCAGTAATTTCATGGGGCTTTTCGGGCGCCTGCGGAGGATTCGCGTCGACAAACGTGGCAGCCAGAACTGAGAGCAACATGGACACTATAAAACGACCTAGATACATACGATGAGAGTCCTCGAACGGCGCAACAAAAAAGCAAGAGCTTGCTTGAAAATAAATGAATCGCCTGAGCCTGCATGGCTCACAAATTCTCTAAAAATTTGTGAGAGATGCAGGCTAAACGCTCGGCGAGGAGGGCCCCGGAGAATGCGGAGGAGTTGCGGAACGCGTAACGCTCGGGTTCTGTTGCACAACATAGGTGTCACTGATTTTGTCATGCCACGCCTCGAGTTCCCGATTGAACAAGATCCAGATAAATCCAAGACCGAGCGGTAAAAGAGAAAGCAAGCTTGCTAACGCCCTGATCAATGCTGAGGAGTAATCGCCGACGAGCGAGGAACCGTCGGGCTTCTGAACCCGAAGATTCAACACTATTTGCCCTAGGGTCGAACTTCGCCAGGCGAACATCGCGAACCGATAAAGCACCCACAATGGAATAGCGGCGCGCGTCAGATGAAGCGAAGCCAGCAATGCGTAGAGAACGACAAGATCGATAAGATTCGCGATCAGGCGAGGTAGGAATTGCGCTTTCGGGAAGCCCATAGCCAAAGCAGGTTCGACGCTCGGCAGGGCCAGGGGCGTCGAGGCGGGGGGCGAACTCTGTGCCTGTGCCAGCGGAGTCGTTGGGGCGACTGCCTGCGGCCCGGCTGGCCGATAGCGTTCAACGAGATAAATCGCGACCGTACCAAGACCTAGCAGGGAAACGACCCCCGCCGCTATAAACCCGATCACTGGAATACAGTCCAATATCCAAATTACAGCTGTCCCGATGCTGATCCACGCGTACATGGCGTAACTCCTTTCAGTTATATGCGGTGCGATTCGTTTTCCGATCCAGTAAGAGACCGACGCGGAACCGAACAGATTAAGAATGAAAATCGCCAGCGCCAGGAACGGGAGCCCAATGATCCCAACGATCGTGACGAGTAACAGGAACGACAGCACCGCGGCGCCAAGAATCACGGAGAGCCCGATTAGAAACGAAGGGACCGGCCGCTCGCGCAAAACGACATCGGTTCCGGCAATCGCCTTCGGAAATATCAGGCCAATGAGCAAACTAACAATCAACGCAATGATCCCCAGCGTCCACGAAAACTCTGAAAACGGCGAAATGGGCCGGAGTTGAACGACGTTGCTCAACACTTCTTTCACGACCGGTACCGCCGGGGAAAAGGTATTGAAGGTGACGTTATCGCCGTTCACTTTCAACTCTTCTTCGCCTTTTACTTCCGACGCGAACGACACGAAATCTCCGTTCGCAACCGCACCCGGATCGATCATCAAATTTGAACCGATAGTGACGAGATCACCATTTACGGTTCCAGAAAAGGTCGCTTTACTCCCGATGATTACGAGGTCGCCGTTTACGGTACCATTAACCGTTCCCGTGCTGCCGATCAAAACCACCCCTCCGCCTGTCGATTGGCCCGCGTCCAGCTTGTAGGAACCTCCGGTTACAACTGCATCATTGCCTTCGCTGTGGTGCTTAATCCCTCCGGCTTCCGCTCCTGTTATCGCAACACTGGTCAGCAGGCAGATGAATAGAGATCGAGCGGTCTGTTTCATTTTCGAACGCCAGCCAGGCGTTGGATCGTGGATGCGGCGAAAATGAGAAAGACATAGCTCAGCACAATCGCCGGTATCAGCAGCGTAAGCACTGAAAAATGGTAGATCTTGACTTGGAATAACACCGTTCCTGCGATGCCGAGCAGCAGAGGAATCAGCTTCAAAAGCGCCGGCAAAACGGGAACGTCAGAAAAGAATTGAGCGGGACTTACCATCAGAAAGAGCCCCAGAACGAGCAGCGAAACCCCGAGCATAAACGAGCGGCACAGGTCGGTGCGAGGGTCAATAAGGCGAACCCACCAGGCTTTTCGGGCCTGTTGACGGACGGTCTTCATTACCCTTGGTAAAAGCGTCTCCGGAGCCTCCAGATCTCGCAGGTTCTTCAGCTCCGCATCAAGCCAGTCCTTATTTGGATCGCTCATCTTGTGATTAGCTGTTTCAATGTTTCTCGACCCCGATGGATATCGGTTTTAACCTTCGCCAGCGACACTCCAAGCTTTGCCGCGATCTCTTCGTAGCTCATATCTTGAAAATGAAATAGTACGAGGGATACGCGCTGGGCGTCAGGAAGTTTTCGGATGGCCAACTCCAGCATTTCCTGGCGGTTATTCTCTTTTTCAGTCTCCGGAGCAGCGATTTCGACGGGTGCCCCTTCCTCGGAAAAGAACCGCCAACGGGCTCGGTAACGGTTAAGGTGATTGATCGAAAGGTTTGTCGCCACAGTCTTAAGCCATCCTCCGATCGCATGGCTGTTTCGCAGCTGCCGGAACCGCTCGTAGGCCTTGATGAAGACCTCTTGGGTAATGTCCTCCGCATCGGTCAGATTTCCCAATATCCGGGCGGACACGGAAAACACCATGTTTTGGTAGTTCCGAATAAATGTTTCAAATTCCTCGTCCTCCGCCATTTCTCTGTCCACCCCACAACCCGCCCGCTCGTGGAATTGGGACAGGGAGAGTGTTGCGGCTGCGATCATCCTAGCAGAAAGTTTCCCGGGGGGCTCGACTAAAATACGAGCAAACCGGCTGCCTGGAGGCATTCGAAGCCGGCGTAAAGTGACCACCCGCCGAGCCAAAGGACGAGCATTGAATCGATCAATCCGAACGCACTCTCGGCTTCGACGCGCACCCAGCCGCCTGCGTCTGTCGTCGTCTGCATAGCTTGCTCGGGACGGAGGTAAATAATGTTATTCTTCATGGCAGTTTGATGAGTTGCACTGACAGGACACGGCAGCTGAACGAAAAGTTGCAGAATTCTGGCAAAATCACGTTCCAGCCAGCTTCAACCGCCCTTGTTGTTTCCAAGGCCTTGCCGCCAAAGGTTTCGTTTGACGCCCTTTGGATTCCCGGATATAGCCTTCCCACCGCAAATTTTGGTGAGGTGGCTGAGTGGTCGAAAGCGGCGCTTTGCTAAAGCGTTGTACTCTTTATCGGGTACCGAGGGTTCGAATCCCTCCCTCACCGTGGTTTTAAGCGCTTTCCCGTTCCAGTGGCTGATTTACGGCCTTTCAACAGAATTGCTCGCCGCCTGAATAATTCGGAGAAAGACTATGAACGACAGAGATCAAGAAACTCAAGTGTGGAGAAGTCCTCTGATTTTCACCGTGCCTGCCTACGGTTTTGTCATGGCCCTCAGCTCGTGGGCCATGTAACGGCCCAGATGTTTTTGCAGACGTCTGGAGATGTAGCGGTCCTCGGAGAGTGTCGCCTTGTCGAGTCCTTTGCTTTGCCGGTAGAGAACAAAAGCCTCGCAGAGCTCCTCGACCTTCAGCGGCCGGGTAATTGGTTTAGCGGTCCGTTCCCAATGCGTCACGATAGCCGGCAAAAGTTCAAGGTGCCCACGTGCGCCCTTAAGTAAGCGAGCCGGCGTTTATCCGAATCGTCAAAACTACCCAACATAATCAGGAAGGGTAGATAGTGTCGCCTATGTCTCTCAAGACATAGGCGACACACCTGCGCTATGCACTTGCTCCAAGCCGCAATCGACATGGCCGTGATCGCCATTTGGCAGGGAGCTGCTATCATCATCTGCGATCGGTGAGTCGCTATCGTAGTGCTTAGTCACCGGACTCCGAGGCAGCAGTGCAACCAGCAGCCGCCTTGCGCCAGCGAGTGTCAAACGGCGTTGGAAACAGCCTTCGTTGCATGCTCAATCATCGCGCCGGGATTGAAATCCGGAGGCGCCTGCCGTGGCGGGAACTCTTTGAAGCTTTCCGCGTGCAGCTTAAGGATGTAGCCTGCCGGCATGACC
>JAFAJU010000225.1 GCA_019236035.1 Verrucomicrobiota bacterium
TTCGGGCCGACGAGAACAGTCCGTTGGCCTCGCTCTACGATATAATCTATCCCCCGGTACACCACATTTTGACCGTAGGCATAATAGATTCCATTGACCTCGATTACTTTGTGTCCGCCACGTTCCGGCTGGGGGAAACGAAAAGCCACGCGGGGCACAGTCGAATCTGGCAACTCGATCTTGTCCATTCGCTCGATCTGTTTCCGTTTGCTCTGCGCCTGTGCCGCTTTCGTGTTTTTCGCCCCAAACCGATCAATAAAAACCTGCAAACGTTTGATCTCTCTTTGCTGGTTCTTGTAAGCGGCCAGCAGTTGCTCTTGGCGTGCCGCTTTCTGAGCGACATAGTCGTCGTAATTGCCGCTATAACGCACCAGCTTCCGCTGATCAATTTCGACGATCTGTTCGGCCAGGGCGTTCAAGAACGAGCGATCGTGGGAACTCAGCAAAATCGCCCCGGAATAACTGCGGAGATAATTCTGTAACCAGATCAGTGACTCCAGATCGAGATGGTTCGTCGGCTCGTCCAGCAGCAGTAACTCCGGCTCCATAACGAGGAGACGAGCCAGATGCGCTCGCATGATCCAACCGCCGCTCATCGTCTTCGCCGGCCGCGGAAAATCTGCCTCTCGATAGCCCAAACCTTTGAGGACTCGCTTTGCTTTCGCCTCAATTTGACTGAGATCCGCCGAAAAGGTGGCCTCTTCTCCGTCGGAATGCTGATCTTGCGGCGCCTGACCGGGAACGAAGAAGGTCGCTAACTGCAAAACGGTTTCATCTCCCATCGGAGCGCTTTCCTGAGGAAGAAATCCGGCTTTTACGCCACGCTGCAAAGTCACTTCGCCCTTGTCCGGTTCGTCCAGTCCGAAGAGCATCGAGAACAGGGTCGTCTTCCCAGCGCCATTTGGCCCGACCAGTGCGATCCGATCGCCACGATTTACCTGGAGCGATGCGTCTTCGAAAAGAATACGGCCGCCGAACGATTTCGAAATTTGGGAGACAGTAAGCATGCAAGAGATCGTTTCTGGTTTCTCGTCTCTGGCTTCTCATTTCCCGCCTCTGGCGCCGTTGCACGAGAAACCGCAGAAACGACTCTCTTCTAAGGCTGCTGCGCTAAGACCGCCAACACATCCTGGGCTTGCTTGTCGGTTGATGCTTTCGTGTCCATCCAGACCAACTTTCCGTCCTTGAACAAGTATGCCTGACGCGCCGCGAAGCTATTCGCTAGGAGAGGAACCCCGAACGCGGCAGTCACCTGTTTCTGCTGATCAGACAATAACTCGAACGGGAGACGTTCCTTTTGCTGGAACTTCTTCTGCGTATCCACCGTGTCGAGGCTGACACCGAAAACTTTCACCCCTTTACTCTGGAGATCGGTGTAGGCATCACGCAAACTGCAGGCCTGGGCCGTGCATCCTGGAGTCATCGCTTTCGGATAAAAATAGACCAACGTGTATCCGCTGGCCGCTACCTCTGCGAGGTTGACCGTTTTTCCATCCTGATCTGCACACGTCACCGCAGGAATCGGATCACCTATTTTTAGCTTCCCGTTGGTCTGCTGATTCGAAACCGCCCAAACGATAGTGACGACACAGGCGAGGCCAATTAAAACCGCGAAAATCAACTTCATAGTGGTTAGCATATCCGTTCCGGATAAATCGTCCAGAGGTTGAAGCTAGGACACGAAGCGCGTCCCTACCGAACGATCTGGTAGGGCCAAGGACTTCGCGAGCTCAGTCGAGCCGTTCACCTTGGCCTTGTGGCTGGCGCAGATCACGGGCGGGGACGCCCATGTCACGGACGGAGATCACGGGCGGGACGCCCGTGTCACAGACGGACCTTCGCCCTACCGGGTCGCCGGATAGGGAACATTACCCTTGATGCCTTCCCAGATGATCCGGTTATACCGGTCGGGATCTTTAAGGTCGTCCTCCCTGCTGAAATCAAATCCGGCCGTTTTTTGAATCCAGTAAGCACCATCATGCGTCGAAAAACCGCTTCCCGCAGTTTTGCCTTGCTGCTTCTTGATCGGCAATTGTGTATCATTCAAGTAAATGGACGGGAGAGCATCGAAGCTCCAGTCCGATTGATTTAGATCAAAGACATCGGCCATCGGGCGTTGCGTTGCCGTATTGATATTCAAATGCTCGGCACCGAAAAGGTCCTCAAGCGTTCGGAGCATGTTGACGGTGGTGTACCGATTTGAAACGACCGCTCCGTGCTTGACGTATGGGCCAACGATGTAGGCCGTCGACCGATGTGCGTCGACATGGTCAGCACCATTTTGCGCATCGTCTTCCAGGATGCAGATCAGGGTGCTGTTTTTGTACGGGCTATGGGCTACCCTGTCGATCAGTAACCCGACCGCGTAATCGTTGTCGGCCACCTGCCGCTCCGGCGTGTTCACGTTGTCCTGGGCGACGTTAAAACCGCCAGTATGATCCACCCCAAAGCGCACCAATTCGAAAGCGGGCAAATTGCCATCCCGGACAAAGCCCTCAAACTCGCGCTCCCATTCCCGTTCTCGGTAGTAGTCCGGCAACGCGAGATCAAATCCCCGGAAATAGTTATCCGTCCTGCTGATCAACTCCGGGTCCGATACAAACGCAACTCGGATCTGTGCTTTGTACGGATCCCGCTCCGGCGGCACATAGGAAGAATCAACAAAAAACCCGTAGTTTCGAACGGTTCTACCGGTGCGCAAAACGGCGTCCCAGATATATCCTCTCCCGCTCTTGGTACCAACTGGGCCATCCGGGGCAGCAACGTTTGCGTGGCCAGGAAGCAGGTCCGGATCGTCCGGCGTTGCCGGGTTCAGCGCTAACCGCTCCTTCGTGGTGCCGACACCCAGATTGATGTTACGGTTGGATCCCTCATACTCGTAGTTCGTACCCCGTCCCGAGTAGTTAATTGGTACGGACTTTACGCCGAAATCACTCTCGCGCCCCGATGTGCTCCAGGGCCAACCGTCGCCGCTCACGTCCCCGGAATCGAAAAAATTATCCAGATCGACAAACTCTCTAGCCAAACGATGCTCGTTCGGAGTAATCGCCTCTCCAAATTCGGTGAGTTTCGGATCCCCATTTCCACGGTCTAGATCACCCAGAATCTGATCGTAGGTTCGATTTTCCTTTATAATATAAATGACATGCTTGATCCGCTCCCGGAGCCGGTCAAATAGCTGGTCGTCGTCCGCCACCCGGCCAATACCGAACGAATTGTTAGCAGCCACCGTGCGTGTAAGTTGATCCAAAGAGCTGGCATCGGGAAGTTCGAAACTCTGGAGACCCGACTGTTGCAACTGTTCGACATACTGGTTTGTGCCTCGGCTTTTGCGCGAAAATTTCGGATTGGGCCCGGTCTGGCTCTTACCATTCACAATGAAGAGCCTCCGTCCATCGCCGCTAAGACTCACCGCGTTGGGGTAGTAAGCTGTCGGCAGCAACCCAACGACGGCAGATTTTGGGGGGGACAGTTTGATGACGGCGAGAGAATTTGTACCTCCGTTTGTTACGTATAACCGGGTTTCGTCAGGCGAAAGCGCCAGGCTGTTCGGGGCGCTTCCACGATACTTGTCTATTGGGGCCAGCAGCGACTCGGGGGCGGTGGTTCGAATCGCTTCAGCAATTCGATTGGTGTTCGTATCGATCACGGCGACGGTGTCGCTATTGTCACAACAGACAAATAAACGTGATTGATCCCGATTCAGTATCATCTTATTGGGATTTCCTCCGACTTTAATCCGGGCCCTGATCTGAGGTTTGTCGCTCACCGCAAGAACCACAATCTCCCGATCCCGCAAACTGGAGACATAGGCCGTTTCATTCCCTTTAATGACAACCCAAAAGGGATATTCGCCACCGGCGACACCGACCTCAGCCGGATTTGCCTTTCCCGGTCTCAAATCGGTTTCATGACTGACGGCTCGGCGCGGGACGTCGATAATAGATACGGAATCATTGTAAACGTTCGCCACGACAATTTTCGTTCCGTCTGCGGTCACCGCTAAGCCTCCGGCGACGAGCGCCGGCTCCCGCAAGAGCCCAAGGCCTGCCGTGTGGCCGAGTGAAATTGGTGTGCCGGACTCGGACCAACTGCCGTCCTCCTGTCTGGAATAGGTGTGAACGTTATCGTCCTTTCCTCCGCTGACGTAGAAGACTTTGCCCTGCGGATCAAATGCGAGACCGGCGAATGTGTTCGGGACCTTTAACACCTGTCGCTGAAGCGGGCTGGTCGAGCTAACATCATAAATAAAGATGTATTCCTGAGAATCTTCGCGCCGTGGCTTACCATCGGGTCCGAACATCAAATTGTAGCCGCTGGTGAGAACGAGCAGAGTACCCTGGTCGGGACTGACGGCCGTGCTGATCGCCCCGCTCGCGACGAACCCGGGAAAGTCCGTCAAGCCTGGGTTCAATAGTTGAAAGGTCGACCCGGGGACAGCCATGGGGGTGATTTGCTTTCCGGTGGGTAAGGCAACCGGCCCAGAGGCGGCACGTTGGCCGGCGTTTTGCGCCGGAACCTTTACGAGGACAAGCGCCACAAAGAGCGGTACAAGAAGCG
>JAFAJU010000585.1 GCA_019236035.1 Verrucomicrobiota bacterium
TTTTTTCGCCAACCCGGAGCACGTTCGAAATCGACGCGACCGGCGCGACCTCCGGATTGCCGCGGGCGCTGTTCAAACTGGACATCTATCATCAGGCCATGGAGAACAAACTGACCCTTAGGCCAATCCATTTTTTTCAGGAGGAGAAATATCGGTCAGAAACAGTCAAAACGAATGTCGACTTCGAATCGAATCAGGTCACTGGACTGCGAGAAAAGGTGCCGAGTGACCGTCCCGCCACGCCGAATATTTTCAAGTTCGGTCCGGTATTCGATTTAACTACTGCGCTGCTCTGGGTAAGGAGCCAGCCGCTTGCGGAAGGCGAAACTGAGTCGATCGTTGTGTGGGCGTCAAACGCTCCTTATCTTGCTACCATTACGGTTTTGGGTCGCGATACGCTCAAAATCAATGGTCATGAGGAAAAAGCCATCAAACTCGACCTCAAGTTACACGGGATCGACAAAAAAATGCACTTGAAACAATATAAGCTGTTCAAGGGCGGCCGCGGCTGGCTGTCTGATGACGCCAGACGCATCCCGCTCCGGATCGAGGCAGATATCTTTGTCGGTTACGTTTTTGCGGAGCTCGAATCAGTGCAGATCGAGTAGCCCGAAGATAAGAGGCAACCGCAGATTACACGGATTCCGCAGATGATTGCGACCAAGGAGGTCGTCGTTGAAGGCTAAAAGAATCCGTGTGGAATAAAAATGTAGGTGACAGACACAGTGCGCCCTTCGGATTGAATCTGCGAGATCTGTGGAATCTGCGGTTCAAAATTCGGTTTTCAGGTCTAATAATCTATCGAGCCATCCATTTCGCAACAGGCCCTGGGCGTCCCGCCCGTGCGTCAACGAAAATCACGGGCGGGACGCCCATGCCACAATGCCTAGCGCCGCTGTTGAAACCGGAGCTCTTGGCGCAGCCGCTCGACTTCCTGCGTCAGTCCAAGAATCAGTTTGATGCCGGCCAGATTCACATTGCATGCGGAACGCAGGTACTCAATGCGGCGAACGATGCGGATTGCCTCCTCATCAAAACACCAACCACTGCTCGCGGGATCCCGGACAGGCGACACTAGCCCATGTTTATAGTAGAGCACTATAAGCCGCCGCGGCACTTGGGCCAGCCGTGCCACCATCTCGATCGTGTAAACAGTGCGAGCGTCTGGCTCGAAGACTTGCAGCGCTTTCATGTTCAACGTTTCTGGTTAGGTCTTTCTCGGGTTAAAAGGGGAAACGCGACTAAGTTGTTTCCAAAGTTCGCGCTCTTCCTCGCTAGGTTCCGGTGGGACCTGGATGTTGACAACCACGTACAGGTCTCCCTGGCGCCCGGAGGAGTCTATCGGCAAACCGCGGCCGCGCACGCGCAACTGCCGGCCTTGGGTTGTGCCGGGCGGGATGCGAACCGACACTCGATCCTTAAGCGTCGGCACAACCACTTTCGTACCCAGTACGGCTTCCCAAGGCGCCAAGTCGAGAGCGTAATACAGATCGGCGCCGCGTACTCTGAACTCCGGATGTGCGGCGAACCGCACCCGCAGATACAAATCGCCGGACGCACCTCCGCCGACACCGTCCTCACCCATGCCGGCAACCCGGATGGCTTGACCCTCGTGCACGCCAGGCGGAATCCGAACCTTAAGAGTTTGCGTTTTAGCCTCGCCGGTGCGCCGGTTGACGCGTTGCAAGGAGACCGTACGTACCGATCCGGCCAGCGCCTCTTCAAGCGTTACCAGAATATCGCTTTCAAGGTCGGCCCCTCGAAGAGCGAAGCCCTCTTCCTCGGTTGATCGGGCGTGGGGGGGCGCAAAGTCGTCCATCCCACCAAACCGCCCGCCACGACCGAAAAACTGTTCAAAAAAATCGCTAAAGCCGGTCCCGTCGACGTGGAACTCAAAGCTTTCTTCGCCCCCCGGCCGCGGGCCTCGCCCCTGGCGGCCTGGTGCCCGCTGGAAGCTCGCGCCGTCGCGCCAATTAGCCCCGAGTTCATCATACTTGGTACGGTTCTCCGGATCGCCGAGGACCTCATAGGCTTCGTTGATTTCCTTGAATTTTTCCTCGGCACCCTTCTTATCCTTGGCCACGTCGGGGTGGTATTGCCGGGCCAACTTGCGGAATGCTTTCTTAATATCCTCTTCGCTAGCGTTCCGAGGCACGCCCAGGACTTTGTAATAGTCTTTGAATTCAACCGGCATGCTGATTCACTTCCGTTAAGTTACCGGCGATCATCTCACGGTTTTCGGCGCCGATGTGCGGTTCCTCGCGCCCGATGAGTTTGTAAAATGTTTCGCCATCCATGGACTCGTTCTTCATCAATTCGGCAGTCACACGTTCGAGTTCGTCGCGATGCTTGGTCAAAAGCTCCTTGGCCTGATCATAGGCTTGGCCCAACAGTTTTTTCACTTCCTCATCTATTTCGCGAGCGGTTTGTTCGCTACAGTCACGCTGAATTTGTGACTCCGAACCATTCAGGAACATGGCCTGACGTTGCGCGCAGCTAGACAACCCAAGGCGCTCGCTCATCCCATACATCGCGACCATTTGGCGCGCAAGGGCGGTGGCGCGCTCGAGGTCATTCTGAGCACCCGTACTGACTTCGCCGAACACCACCTCCTCAGCTGCGCGGCCACCTAACAATCCACGGATACGTTCCAGCAGTTCGGTGCGAGTGAGCAGAAACTGGTCTTCGGTAGGCAGCTGCAAAGTGTAACCGAGGGCCGCTCGCCCGCGCGGCACGATGCTGATTTTGTGGACGGGGTCGGTATGCTCACCGTAAGCAGCGATCAACGCATGGCCAACCTCATGATACGCAACGCGGCGCTTATCAGCCTCATTCAGGCGGCGGCTTTTGCGTTCAGGGCCGGCGATGACTTTCTCGATCGCTTCTTCCAGGTCGTTCTGAGCGATCTCTGAAACATGTCGGCGGGCAGCCAACAGAGCCGCTTCATTCAGAACGTTGGCCAGATCGGCGCCGGAAAACCCAACCGTAGCAGCGGCGATGCGACGCAAGTCGACATTCGGAGCGAAGTGTTTGTTTTTTGAATGCACCTTGAGAATGGCCTCGCGGCCTTCCAGATCGGGCGCGTCGACGATAACCTGGCGGTCAAATCGACCAGGACGCAACAAAGCGCGGTCGAGCACTTCCGGCCGATTGGTGGCTGCAAGGAGGATCACGCCGGTGTTTGGTTCGAACCCGTCCATTTCCACCAGCAGCGCGTTTAGCGTCTGTTCGCGCTCGTCGTTGACAGCGCCAACGTGTACACCGCGCTGGCGGCCAATAGCGTCTAGTTCGTCAATGAAAATGATACAAGGCGCATGATCTTTGGCCTGTTGGAACAAATCGCGGACTCGAGCGGCGCCCACACCGACAAACATCTCCACAAAATCGCTGCCACTGATAGAAAAGAACGGCACTTTGGCCTCGCCCGCAACGGCCCGCGCGAGCAATGTTTTGCCTGTGCCCGGAGGGCCAACCAGCAGCACTCCTTTCGGTATCCGGGCGCCGACCCCCTCATACTGTTTCGGGTCTTTCAAAAAATGCACCACCTCTTCCAGCTCAAATTTGGCTTCGTCGCAACCGGCCACGTCCCCGAAAGTCACACCTGTGTCGCGATCCGCGACGAGACGGGCCCGGCTTTTGCCAATGGCGAGGAGCGATTGGCCCGCGCCCCCGATCCGGCGTGCAAGCAAGTTCCAGAGAAGGAGCATTAGAGCTATCGGCAATACCCAGGAGAGGAAAAATTGTGAAATCACACCCGGACGTACAGCGCCGTATTGAACACCGGCCGCCTGCATTTCATTCACCAGCCCGGGGTCCTCAATGCGCTCGGTCCGGAAGTAGAAGGGCTGTGATTCGGCTGACGGTGGCTCTTTCGCCCCGGGTGAGGCGCTCGGGGTAGCGTGATCCGCCGAGGCATTCTTGGTCTCTTGCTCCACTCGCGGAACGATCCGCCCGTCGATTTCGTTCTGCTTAACGGCAGCCTCCACAACCTCGCGCCGAGCCAGATACGTCTTAAACTGACTGTAAGGAATGGTCCGAAACTGCACTTGGTTCGCCAGTTCCTGCCAACCCCAGAGGACAAGCAGGGTCACCAGAAAATACCAGATCCAGAATCGCCACTGCGGCTCAAGTTTGTCTACTTTAGCCGGCTTTTTGATCGGCAGGGTGATGCGGGGTTCTCGTTTCATGTGCTTTGCTCGTTTTTCCGCCCTGCAGGAGGGGTCGGCGCTAGGGCGGGATTCAGACCCGGTTTCAAAACACGCCCATTTCCAGGTCCGGTCGCCGACGCGCGTTAGTGTCCTGTCCCCGAAATAGCATGCCTTTCGCCGCAGGTCAGTTGGCTGTTTTTCAAGGCGGTCCGAGCCGGACTGGCAGTAACGACGAGCCTATCTGAATTGATACGTAAGGAGCGAGCCGCGCGGAAAAACGGCCAACTGGCCGCGGCCCGGAGGGTTGCGATGAAAATGGGCCGGCGGCTGCGTTGCAGGTAGGGACGCGCTCCCGCGCGTCCGTGGTAGCCTGTCCACATGACGCGAAACGCGCACGCCCGGACGCGCGGGAGCGCATCCCTACCGAGCCGACGGCCCATTTTGATCGCAACGAAAGACATGTTATTTCGGGGACCAGACACTACCCACACAGTATCAGAAATCGGCCGAATACAAATTGGCAGTCTTCCGGATCCGAGGGACATCGGCGATCGAAAACGCCCGGA
>JAFAJU010000288.1 GCA_019236035.1 Verrucomicrobiota bacterium
TGCCTGCACTTCCCTGGAATTTACCCGTGAATGGCTGAAGATCGTGTACGATCTACGTAAAAGGGACGATCGGATTGAGTCGTTTTATTCTCGAGTTTCGTCGAACTTCAGATAGATAGACGCCGTAGTTATTCACTCTCGGAGGACGTCCGGCACGATGAGTTTCTGCCGTCACACTGCATCACGTTCACGTCGCATTTACCATCACGCGTGATTCTCAGGCGGTCTTGTGCAATCCGCTCAGTACAAGCTTCTTGCAATCCGGCCCGTCACGCCCTGTGTCACGGCACAGAAAGAGAAGAAAAGAAAAGAGACGCAAAGCGTGATGCGAGCCCTCGGAGCTTTCGGGATCACTGCTGCCTCTAGAGGACTTAAATTCCGTAAAACGTTGCGCCCACTATGTCTTCACGATGCGCGCTGGCCTGGGCCTGAGATCCCCTTCGCAGTTAGGACAAACACCATGAAGGGTTTTCTCCGTACAGTCTTCGCAAAAGGTACATTCGTAGGAGCAAATCATGGCTTTGTCTGAATCCATTGGCAAAGGGGCTCCGCAGTTCTCGCATTTCTCTTTCATCTCGAGCATAAAAACCTCCATTCGAGCCGTCAGTTTCCTAGCTTAGCTAGTGGACTTCCGGGGCGGAAGACACAATCCGCGATAAAGGAAAATAAGCCGCACACGGCACCGCCCAAACAAATCGCGGCCCACCCGCCGGTAGCCCAGAGCATGCCGGCAGCCGTCGAACCAATCGCGCCCCCGACGAAAAATACCCCCACATAGATCGCATTGATGCGGCCTCTGGCTTCCGGACGGAGGAGGTTGATCATGTAGCGGCCAACGGTCTGGTTTCCCAACACGCCGACATCGAGCGTGATCGCGCTCAGGCCAAGTAAACCAAGCAGCAAGAAAGTCGGCAGTGAAAAGGCAAGCCCGCCGATCGCGGCCACACCGAATCCGAGGAACAAGACAACATGGGCAATGTTAGTCGCGCGCTGTCCCATGCCCTTGTCGGCCATTCTACCCACCAAGGGAGTAACAACAGCACCGCCGGCGCCGACCAAGGCGAAGACGGCTATGCCATGCTGTTCAAGATGAAATGGAGCTGCTCCGAGCACGAAGACAATTGAAGTCCAGAATATATTGAATGCTGCCATTACGACGGCAGCCATGATGGACCGCTTGAGCAGCACTGGTTCATTGCGAATAAGTTCCCACAACGATCCAATCAGAGCCCCGTAGGCTAGATTCGTCGATGGACGCCGTTTCGGAACGCGTATGGTGAGAGTCGCGCAGAGCAGCGTGCTGCCAATGGCGCTCGCTACGAAAAAACCCTTCCAACTCCAGGTTCCTGCGAGAAAGCTCGCCGCTGGACGCGAAAGAAGAATTCCTACCATCAGACCGCTCATAATATCGCCGAGGACGCGGCCTCGTTGTGCGGGTTCAGTCATGGCGGCAGCCGTCGGCATCAAGATTTGAATTACCGTACAGGAAGCTCCCAAGAGGAACAGTAAGGGAAACAGCATCATCGCGTTCGGTGCCAGAACAACGCCCGCAGCACACAGACTAGCGCTCGTGAGCATCCAAGTTATCAAGCGTCGGTTTTCAATCAGGTCAGCGAGCGGGACCACAAAAAAAAGGCCAACCGAGTAGCCAATAGTTGAGATCATTGCCATCGTTCCGCTCGCAGCGGTTGAGAGTCCGAAAGAGGAAGCCATCAGACCCACGAGAGTTTGGGGCCCGAAAAGATTGGTGATCAGGACCGCGACGGTAATGGTGAAGAGAAGTACGGGAGCCCGTTGCGTGACTGCTACAGATTGGCTAGCTGTCGTGGTAGTAGATTGCGTGTTCATACGATTTGGGATCAGGAAACGTGTTAAGTGTCGGTGGGTACCAGGGAGCGATTTGAAGTAAGGAGCGTGGCACGGCCTTCCAGGAACGATCGCCCCCATTGCCATGCGGCTTTGATCACGGGTTCCAGGTCCTTTCCGCTCGCAGTCAGCGAATATTCCACCCGCAGCGATATCCCTTCCATAACGCAGCGCTGGACGATTCCGGCCGCCTCCAACTCGCGTAACTGGTTCGTTAGCATCCTTTGCGTGATGTTGGGGATTAGGCGGCGCAGCTCTCCGTGACGTTTCGAACCACTGAGCAGTAGGTAGAGGATTTCTCCCTTCCATTTGCCAGCAATCACCTCGGTACAGGCCTCGACCGGGCAACCAGGTCCATCGTAATTCATGTGACGCATTTTGGGCCTCCGGTTATGGCTTAGTCGACAGCGCTGGCGACTTTGATGTCTCCGGGAGACTGATATTCGCAGACTTGATGGGGTCTTTTTTGAACTTACGGACGATGGTGTAGAAGGCGGGAGTGAACAGCAAACCGAAGACTGTTACTCCAAGCATTCCAAATAACACGGCTGTCCCGAGGGATTGCCGCATCTCTGATCCCGCTCCAGTTGCCACAGCCAGAGGAGCGACTCCAAGGATGAAGGCAAAAGAGGTCATTAGGATCGGACGAAGACGCGTTTGCGCAGCCTCAGTTGCAGCGGCTTCGGGTTCGTGACCATCCTGGTCTTGTCTCTGTCTCGCGAACTCCACGATGAGAATTGCATTCTTCGCGGCCAACCCTACCAGCACTACGAAGCCGATCTGAGCGAGGATGTCGATAGGCATGCGTCTGAAGTCGAGGGCCGTAGCCGATGCCAGTAAGCACATCGGCAAAATCAGCACGATCGCCAGCGGCAGTTTCCAACTCTCGTACTGCGCGGCCAATACGAGGAAGACGAAGAGCGCGGAGGCGGCAAAGATCGCGATAGTGGGGATACCCTGCTGTTCCTGCTGATGGGACAACTCGGTCCATTCGATGGCGAAGCCTGGGGGTAGCACCTGCTTGGCAAGCACCGCCATGCGCGCTATGGCCGTACCTGAGGCGACGCCTGGAGCTGCAGTGCCGAGGACATCAGCCGCGGGGTAGAGGTTGTAGCGTGGCTGTCGATAAGGCGCGGTCTGGTCCTTGAAGGTCGCCACCGTGCCAATCGGCACCATCTCGCCGCTCGCATTGCGGACCTTGAGACGGCTAATGTCCTCGGGCGTCTTCCGGAACTGCTCGTCGGCCTGGGCAAGCACTTCGTAGGTGCGACCGAGATAATTGAAGTCGTTCACGTACTGCGAACCGAGGTATAGCTGCACGGTCGAGAACACGTCGTTCGGGGTGAGACCAACCTTTTCCGCTTTTTCGCGGTCGATGTCCGCGTACAGCGAAGGAGCACCGGCATTGTAGAGGGTGAAGACTCTCGCGAAATCCGGATCTTCATTGGCTGCCGCAACCAGCTTGTTGGCCGCGGCAGCCAGTTCCTGTGGCGTATGGTCGCCGCGATCCTCGACCATCAGCTTGAAGCCACCCGCAGCGCCCAGGCCTTGTACGGGCGGCGGGTTGACGACGATGACGACGGCGTCCTTGATGCCAGCCAAGGCCGCTCGGACCCTCGGCAACATGGTCGCGGCATTAATACCCGGGATGTGATGGCCATAAAGCGATGGCAGGCCGTAGAAGATCGTTCCGACGTTGGGCGCGATGGTCGATGTTGTCACGTCGAGCCCGGCCACCGGAGAAGTGTGGGTGGGGCCAGGCACCACTTTCAGGACGATGTCGTTCACCTCGCGGACGACCGCGTCGGTGCGTTCCAGGCTTGAACCCGGCGGTAGCAAGACGATCACGGCTTGGTATCCGATGTCCTGATCCGGAATGAAGCCGGTGGGTAGCCGCGACATCTGGAGACCCGTGAGACCGATCAAACCAAGATAGAGCGGGCCGACTATGACGGTCGCCCTGACTAAGCGGGCGGTCATCTTGCCGTAGCTCGACGACAACCACTCGAAACCGGCGTTGAAGCGACCGAAAGCGCCCCGTAGGATCCGGTTAATTCCGCGCGACTCGGCGCGAACGTGGTGCGGCTTCAACAGCACCGCGCAGAGCGCCGGGCTGAGCGTCAGGGAGACGATAACCGAGATGATCGTCGACGCAGAGATGGTCACCGCGAACTGGGTGAAGAACAGGCCCGATATACCGCTAATGAAGACCGAGGGAACGAAGACCGCGCACAGTGTTAGCGCGATGGCGATGAGCGCCGCGGACACTTCGTCCATGGTCTTGTGTGCTGCTTGCCGGGGCGCCATGCCCAACGCAATGTTTCGTTCGACGTTCTCGACCACGACGATTGCGTCGTCGACGACGATGCCCACGGCCAAGATCAGACCGAACATCGACAGGTTATTGATCGAGATGCCAAACACGGAGAGGATCGTGAACGTGCCAATGAGCGATATCGGGATGGCCACCACGGGAATGATCGTCGCCCGCCAAGTCTGCAAGAATAGGAAGACGACGCCGACCACGAGGGCAATCGCGATGAAAATCGTTGCGATGACTTCGTGGATAGACTGACCCACGAAGGTCGTCGGGTCATAGATATCGATGTAGTCGAGACCCGGTGGGAAGCTCTTTTTAAGCTCCGCCATCTTCGCCCAGACCTCATGCTCGACCTGCACCACGTTCGCCCCCGGCGTGGCAATGACGAACCAGGGAGCGGACGCGTGCTTATCCGCATAGGCGATGGAGCCGTAATCCAGCGACCCGAGCTCGACACGGCCGATGTCGCGAATGCGGGTGACGCGCCCCAGGTCGTCAGACTTGACGATGATGCGGCCGAACTGATCGGGCGTAGAGAGACGGCCAAGCGCCTCGACATTGATCTGATAGGCCGCGTTGGTCGCGATCGGTGGCTGGTTGAGCACACCGGCCGAAATCTGGGCATTCTGGGCGCGTAGCGCGTTCAGGATGTCGCTGGCACTGATGCCGTCCGCGGCGGCCTTGTCTGGATCGACCCAAATTCGCATCGCGTAATCGCGTTCGCCGAACAGCTGGAAATCCGCCACCCCGGGCAGCCGGGCGATCTGATCGCGGATCTTAAGCATATAGTTGGACATGTATTCAGGGCTGCGGGAGCCGTCCGGAGAATACACGTGCACGCCGAGAAGGAGCGCCTCGATGGTCTTCTTGACCTGAACGCCCTGGGCCTGTACTTCCTGCGGCAGTCGAGACAGCGTGTCCTGTACGCGGCTCTGGGTGAGCAGCAGCGAAGTGTTAGGATCGGTACCAACTTTAAAGATGACCGTGATGGTCAGTTGCCCGTTGCCAGTGGACTGGCTGCTGATGTAGTCCATGTTCTCGACGCCGTTGATCGCCTGCTCCAGCGGTGTGGCAACGGTACGCGCGATGGTTTGCGCCGAAGCGCCGGGATAAGACGTCGTGATTTGGATGGTGGTCGGCACGATGTTTGGATATTGGGCAACCGGCAAGAAAGACATTGTCGCCAAGCCAAACACGACGACGAAGATGTTGATCACCGTTGCGAAACGCGGGTGATCGATGAAGAAGTGGGCCAGTTTCACAGTGATGCTCCGAGGTTGAGACTCATTCTCGTTACGGCTTTAAAACGGCGAGTTGATCGGACTTTTCCTGTATCGTGCCGTTGGACGGATTGACCTTCGCGCCAGGCGCGGCCAAGAGGACTCCTTCGATAATAACTCGGTCCGTTGGAGCGAGACCGGAGCGGATCACGCGCAGACCACGTCGGATATCGCCCAGCTCGACCACCTTCGGGACCACGATGTTGTTATCATCCACTATCATGACGATGTGGTTTGATTGGTCATTGAGGATCGAGGCATCGGGGACAAGGAGAGAGGGTTCAGGCGCCCCCAAGTCAACGCGGATACGGGCGAACTCGCCTGGCGTTAGCAGGAGATCTTTGTTCCGGATCGTGGCCCGGGCGTGGATCGTGCCGCTTGATCGATCGAGCGTGTTGTCAACGAAGTCCAACGTCCCCTGCCGAGTGAAGGTGTTTTCGTCGCTCAGGGCGATCGTGACCTTGTTGGCAAGCTGTCCGCTCTGTTTGGTCCGCTGCCGGAGGAAAAGCAGGTAATCCGACTCGCTCATGTCAAAGTTCAAGTAGATGGGATCGATCGAGACGATCGTCGCCAGCAGCGTCGTAGGGCTGGTTTCGGCGCGGCTGCCAGCAATCAGGTTGCCGACTGAAACCAGGTGCGTGCCGATCTTGCCCGTGAAAGGCGAGGTGATTTGACAGTGGTCCAAATCGAACTTGGCGTCAGCAATTGCGGCCTTGGCATTGTCTACCGCGGCTTCTGCAGCTTGTTTTTCGGCCACTTTCTGATCGAGATCTTGAGGCGGAATGACGTTTTTCAGTCTTAATTGATTGGCGCGATTGAGCTCACGCACCGCTAGCTCCAAGCGGGCATTAGCACTCTCAAGCTGAGCGATCCCTTCGTTTAGTTTGATCTGATAAGGGGTAGGATCGATTTGGAAAAGAAGGTCGCCTTGCTTGACCACATCGCCGTCTTTGAAACCGATGTTCGTGAGAGTGCCACCAGCCTGAGCGCGCAGCTCAACGCGATCAACGGCTGAGAACTGGCCGAGGAATTGAAGCTGGGGTTCGACATCCTTCGTCACGGGCGCACTAACAACCACTGACGGCGCCAGAGCAGTAGCGGCCGCCGGCGTTTTCGTAGCGGGGAAAACGTTGGGGCCGAAGTAGGCCATGCCAACCGCTAGGCCGATCAAGACCGCAACCCCGACCCAGGCGCCGACATGACGCTTCCGGGTAGCCTCTCGCGGATTGGAATTGGTCTGTTCGACCGTCTCCTGTTGAATGGAATCTCCGTCTAGACGGTCACTGCGCGAGGGCTCGACGTATTCACGTTTGGTATATCTGCGATCCTGCGACTGAAAGAGTCGGGCGTCGTTTCCATTCTTCATTGCTTCTCTCCGTTTCGTAAGCTGGTTGATGAGACTTTGGCCACTTCGGATTGTGCTTGGTGGCCTCGTTCCGGGGAGGAGCGGCGAGGAAGGCTTTGCCCCAAAGGTACATTTCGTCGATCAGCGGTTTGAAATCTTTACCTCGTTTGGTGAGGGAATATTCGACCTGCTTGCTGTATCTTTTGACGTTACGGCCATGTGGAGCTGCTTTCCTATGGGTTGATCAGGAGAAAATGTTGCCATAGACGTTCGTAGGCAGAAATGTCATTAACCGATCAAAACCCGCCACTGACCTAATCTCCTTCTCCATGAAAAACCCGAAACGAACAATCGGCTTTCTGGTAGTGCAGCCCTTTGAGCTACTTGATTTGGCAGGGCCGATCGCGGTCTTTTCCAACGCAAATGCCGTCGAAGAAAACCGATGCCTCTACGAGATCAAGCTCATTTCAGCGGAGAAAGGCCGCTATCTGACAAGTGCCGATGGAAGTTCGATGGGGCCAGCGACACACTACACCAAATTTGAGGATCACTTAGACACGCTCTTGGTCATAGCCGGAACGGGTGCTTTAAAGCCAGTCACGCCTTCGCTCTGCGCATGGTTAGGTCAACGGGCGAAGCGAGTCCGCCGAATCGGATCAGTCTGTGTCGGCGCTTTCATCCTTGCTGGAGCAGGGCTTCTTAAGAACCATCGTGCGGTCACGCACTGGCTGTACTGTTCAGAGCTATCGCGGCGCTACCCGGACCTGAAGGTCGAAATGAATCCGATTTTTATCAAAGAGGGGAACGTCTATACCAGCGCTGGCGTCAGCGCGGGAATTGACCTCTCCCTGGCTCTGATCGAAGAAGATCGAGGCTTCAAGGCCGCAAACTCGGTTGCCCGCCGATTGGTGCTCTTTATGCGACGCGGTGGAGACCAAGCTCAATACAGCACGCTGTTGCGTGAGCAGGAGAAAGTGTCGGAGCCTGGATTTAGAAATCTGCCAGCTTGGGCTATGGCCAATCTTCATCAGAAGCTCGATGTCGAGACGCTCGCTAGATTCACGTCGATGAGTCCTAGAACCTTTGTTCGTCGCTTTCGAAAGCAATTCAACACGAGCCCTGCGCTTTGGATTAGATCCTTACGCGTCGAAGCGGCTCGTGACCGCCTCGAGTCAACTTCTGAAGGGCTAAAGCAAATTGCGGCCTCAACGGGCTTTCGAGATGAACTAAATCTGCGAAGGGCTTTTGCGGCTCATTTCGGGCTTTCGCCGCGCAACTACCGCCAACAGATGCAGGGTAGAAGCCCCGCCAAGACGACCGTGGCATCTTGAACGCGCTTACGCACGTTCAAACCTCAAAAGACCAACTTCCGATGTGAGAGACTGAATCAGCGAAATTTTGTGAAGTAGGTCGGGCCATACTGAGCCAGAACAGCTTTTGCAGCATCATTCGGCGCTCCGTAAACATTGAACCGCGTTGGGCTACAGGCCTGCATGAAGCGTTCGGAAAAGACACGGCCGAAATTTTCGGCGTGAGTAATCAAGCCCTCGGAATCGCGGTAACGCTCGTGGATGTGGCAGACGGTCTTGTCCGCACTCAAATAGTATTCGTAATCCAGGGTGCCAGGCTCTTCGTCCATTGTATCCATCAAGTCACGGGCAACAGAAAGAAAATCTTCCAGTTTACCTGGCTTAATTTCGACCTCGAGGCACCAAAAAGCCTCGTCCGGTTGGGTAGGTTTCTTGCTCATGCGTATTTGTTCCAAAACTTAACTGGTCACGGTTGATCCGAAGTCGCCGGTTAGCCTTGAACCCAGATTCCGAAGAAGGAAAAATCCACAGATTTCGCGGATTACACAGATTCAGTAGGTTACCGAGTCGCGCCGTTGCGGATTACATCGAAATATCGGGAAAGTCGTCCATAACCCTCTGATAATCTGTATAATCTGTGGATCTTAAATTTGGATATTGGGTTAAATTTTAGGCGTCAGAATGGCCTTGCCGCTGAATTTTTCCGCGACAGCGATGGCATCGGCGAATTGGTTGAAACTAAATTGACCTGCGACTGGGAAAAAGATGGCGCCGGATGCGGCCATTACCGCCAGCTCTTGGTACATTGCGGCGACCTTTTCAATGTTCGGGGTCCTGAAGTAGTTGAAGATCCACATTCCACGAATGGTCTGCTCGTGAAAAAGGAGTTGAGGACCTGAGGCGGTGAATGGCTTACCGCTCATGCCGCTCCAGATGACAAGTGTCCCGTATAAAGCGATGCAGTTGAGAAGATCCTGTGTAGCAGAATCACCCACTCCGTCCAATGCAAGCCGGATGGGTGCCTTGTCAGTTGCTTCGGCTACGCGTTTAGAAAGGTCTGGACCGTCAACCAGGACAACATCGCCACCGAGCGCTTTGATCTCATCGATCAATTCGGCGCGTCGCACAATGTTTACGGTCTTGATACCTCGTGCTTTCGCAATCGCGATCACGGCCCGGCCAACCGATGAGTTTGCCGCGTTCTGGAGTAACCACTCACCGGGCTTGAGTTGAACATACTCCGTTACCAACAAATAAGCCGTCGCCGGGTTGATCCCAAGCATTGCAAGCTGATTGACGTCTCCTTCCGGCAACGGGCGCAGGTAGGAGGCGGTCGTTTTGACTCGATCCACCCACGAAGGCACAAAAAGCGGGGTCATCGTCCTGTCGCCTTCCTTGAGGTGTTTGACGCTGCGACCTTTCGCCGCCACTCGGCCCACGCCTTGGATACCCAAAATATGGGGCAAGGGAGGAAGATTGCCGTAGACGCCAGCAATCATATACAAGTCGCTTGGCTCGATCGGTGCCGCTTCGACATCGATGATGATCTCGTCTGGCCCTGGCGTCCCGACGTCCTGGACGTCAATGAGTTTTACAACCTCGTGGGGTTTGCCGTAGCCGGTGAGTTGGATGCTCTTCATGGGAAGTTCCTTCTTGGTTTGCGAGATTCTAAGCGGGAAGAGTTAGTCCCCTTCCCGCGTGATAGGTTTAGTGTCCTGCGGTGCGGCCTCCGTCGATATACGAGATCTCGCCCGTGACGAAGTCTGAATCCTCGAGATAGAGGACCGCTCGAACGACGTCGGATATCTCGCCGTACCGATTGAGCGGAGCGAACGATTTTTTCCCCTCGAGCGAGTCCGGCTCATGAAGCGGCGTTCTGATGATGCCGAGCGACACCGCGTTGACGCGAATGTTTGCCGGGGCCAATTCCATCGCCAGGCCGCGGGTTGCGGCGACACAGGCGCCCTTCGAAAGGGAGGCAAGGACCGCGGGGACAGTGGTCAGAGCGTGTTCGACCAGGCTCGTGGTGACCTGGATAATGTGGCCGCTGCCCTGCTTTTTCATCGCCGGCACAGCGACTTGGCTGGCGAAGAAAACACTATCGAGATTGGTCGCCATCACCCGCCGATAAAGTTCTTCGGAGATCTTCTCGATCGGGCCCGGGCGCCAGATACCCGCGTTGTTGATCAAAGTATCCACGCGCCCGAAGTCATTGATGGCGGTCTCGACGACTTTCCTGGCAATTGCCGGGTCACCAACATCTCCGGGGATTGTGATGTAATCAGGATCATTGGAGGGTTTGATCGTACGCGAATTTCCGACCACACGCCATCCACGTTCCCGGTAGGCTTTCACGAATCCTTCCCCCAATCCTTGTGACGCTCCGGTGACGACAAGGACTTTACGTTCTTTGTTCTGTGTGCTCATTAAACTTCACTTTCAATCGATTGACTTGTTTTTGTGTTTTGTTGCTGGGGGAGGTCACGTACGTTGGTAAACGCGCGCAATCGAATCTTCCTCCATCGACCTAGATTGGATCGATGAGACTGATGTGACTCCGTTACCGAAGACCGTGAAAGCGTTCGCTCCCTAGACGCCAGTAAGGAATCCGAAAACGGTAGTCTACTTGGTGGCTACCGCTTTCATGCGCTTGACGGCTTCCTCGGTGGTCCAGACCGCGTTGGCCATGAAGCGGTAGTTGACCATCGCGGCCTCGTAGCCACTGCCCTCTTCATTTACACCCGCTGCGACAGCATCCCGCACCATCGCGACCTCGAAGCCTGCCTCGATGATGTCTCGCATGTGAGATTCTAGACAGACATTGGCGACAGGGCCGGCCATGATGACCTTCTGGACCTTGCGCATATGCAGTTGCTTGATCACGTCATTC
>JAFAJU010000302.1 GCA_019236035.1 Verrucomicrobiota bacterium
CTGAATGGCGAAAAACGGATTGCCAGCGGTCTTTTCGTGAATCAGTTGCGCCAGCGAAGTGACACGCTCCGATTCGCACTGAAGAGAATCCGCAATTAGCCTTCCCAAATCCTCACATGTTAAGGGCGCAAGGATAATCTCCTGCACTATCGCTCTAGCTTGGCGGATTGTTTCAAGCTTGCGCATCAACGGATGGGCGGAATTGACTTCGTTGTCTCGGTAGGCACCGATCAACATCAAGTGCTGCATATCCGGCTGCCTCAGTAAATCTTCGAGTAAATCAAGCGTCGCCGCGTCGAGCCATTGCAGATCGTCAAGGAAAAGGGCAAGCGGATGTTCCGGCCGTGCGAATACGCCGATAAATCGCCGGAACACCAGTTGGAAGCGGCGCTGTGCGTCGTTTGGCGGAAGACTGGGAACAGGTGGCTGCTCTCCGATGATGAGCTTCAATTCGGGAACTAGATCTATAATAAGCGACCCATTCGGACCTAACGCCTCTTGAAGGGCGCCGCGCCAGTTGCGCAGCTCAGCTTCGCTCTTACCCAGAAGCGCATGGACAAGGCTCTGAAAGGCTTGAGCTAAAGTGGCATAAGGAATGTCACGCTTATACTGTTCGAACTTACCCGAGGCAAAAATGCCGCGGGGAGGAACCAACACTTTGTGGAGCTCGTTGACGACGGAGGACTTGCCGATTCCAGAATATCCGGAAACTAGCACCAACTCCGGCCGGCCTCTCGCCACCACCCGTTCGAAGGCGGCAAGCAATGCATCGATCTCTCGCGCTCGTCCGTACAACTTCTCGGGGATCGAAAGCCGGTCCGGGATGTCGCGTTCACCCAGCGCAAATTCTTCGATACTGTTCTTGTGTTCCCATTCAATCAGACAGCGCTCAAAATCATTCTTAACGCCGGAAGCGGTCTGGTAACGTTCCTCAGCAGTTTTAGCGAGGAGCTTCATGATGATCGCTGAGACCGAGGCCGGTACGCGCGTCGAACGCTCTTCGGGCGGCAGCGGCTTTCTGGCAATGTGACAGTGGACCCATTCCATCGGGTCGGATGCCGTGAAGGGGAGGCTCCCAGTCAGCATTTGGTAAAGCGTGACACCGAGTGAATAGAGATCGCTCCGGGAATCGATCGAACGGTTCATCCGTCCGGTCTGCTCGGGTGCCATGTAGGCGAGTGTCCCGGAGAGTAGTTCGGGAGACTCGGCAGATTGGCGTTCGCGTGGGAGCCGCGATGCGATACCAAACCCTTTTAGCCAGCAGCGGCCGCTGACGGAGTTAACCAGGACATTTGCCGGTTTAATATCCTTGTGAATAAGGCCACGCTGATGCAAGCGGTCAATCACGCTGGAAAGGCCAACCGCCACACGCAACGAAAATGCTAAGTCCAATGGTTCACCGAGCAATTGATCGAGAGGAACGCCGCCCGGATCCTCTAACACGAGGACGGTACGGTCCCAATGACGAGCAATTTCAATCGGTCGGGCAGCCCAAGCGGGATCTAGCTCTTCTCTAAGAGCATATTCGTGCTCCAGTCTTTTCAGAATTTCCGGCGCTGGATATTCGGCCACAGGCGAAAGCACCAGAAGCTGGGAATTATCATCCGCACTCCAACCGCGATAAAGATTAAACTCCTTATCATTCCGGAGCCAATCGAGGGTGTATTTCGAGAGCTCAATCACAGACCGGATTCCAGCTACGTGTAATTTACACTATTCTTGCCGTGATCTGCCGTCATACCAGACTTAAATCATGAACGACACCGTGCAAGGCGGCTATCAGGGTGACCCAGAATACCTTGTCAGCCAATCCAAACCTCGCCCCATCAGTTCCCGCCACTGGAAGCTCCGCATCGGTGAAGGAATTAAGTCGATATTGTGGGCTTTCGCTGTAACGGCGCTGCTTGCTTTAGCGCAAAAAAAAGACTGGCCGAGCTGTTGGGCATATTACCCACTCGGCCAGCTCTGTTTTTTATTGGAAGGGACTTTGCCAGTTCCCTCCTAGGTTCGATTATAAACCGATTCTAGCGCTTTTGCCAGCTCCTGTGGTCTTCTAAGCCAGGCGAGCAAATGAGTGCCAATCCGAATATCACCCAATCAGCCAGGCTGATAGCCCCGGCACTACGGTCACCGACGGCGGAGCACAGGCTATTCACAATCCCCTGATGCAACAACGTCAAGGGTACCTGTGCGGGTCGCCCAGCTTCATTCGAGTCAGCCGGAACATGGCTGGTTGCCCATTAGGATTCAAGATCGACGAAACCTGATCTATGGTTTCAGCGGACGACTCCAAAACACGGCTCTAACGGTCAAATCTGAGTTTTTCTCACAAAAAGATGCCGGATCAAAGGCAGACCATCCCCTGGTCCGGCATCGAATGCTGCTAGCAGTTGAAATAGCATCCGTTTCTCGAATATCAGGAAGCAACAGGGAATGCAATGCTTTTTGTCGTTCTGGGAACTTAAGAAAAGGGCGGTGGTTTAAAAAGAATAGGGGTAGGACGGGTACGCTACCAACGTAATCGAGACGCAGGAGCACAATGGCGATTTCAAAAAGTGGTAGCGTGGCTAACAAGTTATCGCACCGTCGATTGCCATTGCCATTTGTCACCGGTTTTGTAGTCCTGCAACCAAGCGGTGTAGAGCTTGTCTTCTTCCCATGCCGAGATGTTGTTGAGGGCCCTGCCGTCGCCGGATCTTTCCAATGGGTTCACGACCCTACGATAGGCTGTGTCATTTTTGAGTGGACTCCAGAATAATTTGCCGGAGTGGCGCCAGGCATCCATGATGATGCCCTCCTCGAAAGGCTGATTGCGTGCGGTTACTACCAGACAATTGTTCTCTCTCTCGGCTCCTGGAAAAGCAGAACCCCAGTGAAGCACCAGCGTCTTGAGCCTGAGCTCTTTCAGGCGTTCGCCGATATCACGCGTATAATGGCCGCAATAGCCGCGTTGTCGCACGCCCAGATGGATCAGTAAGTTCTGAAAATCTGCGTTCCAGACGACGCCATATTCGCGGGCAAGGCTGCGCGAGAGGGTGTGCGTCGTCACCGAGACTAGGTCGGCCTCGCCTGGATCTACGTCTGGGGCGAGCGCCACCAGCGCGTCACGCAACTCCTTGATTGATCTTTCGTCTGTCGCCCAAGCCGCATTTATGCAAAGGCTAAATGCAATGATGAAAACAAGCGTTCGAATCACGTTAGCAAAGTTGGCAAACGTTAAAAGTCAGTAATACCAGAATCACAGTGCACAACAAAAGAAGAAAGTAGTGACCACCGGCGCAGGTACCACCGGCTACCCAAAATAAACCGGTCCGGCCAATTTGTGTCAGCTCAAAAAAGTGAAGAAAAGCATTGCTTCTGCTTGGTTCTCCGCCTAAACGAACGGGAGCAACCTGCGACGAAAGGAGGCGAGATAGATTGAAATTTCTGAAAAAGATCATGATCATGGCCATTCTGCTCACCGCTTTGGGACTTGGAGCCTGCACCCAACACAAGGAGGTCGTCACTCCACCTCCCCCAGCCCCGGCGGGGAAATAGATCGAGCATCGCGTACTTTCAATTGGGCTATTTTGCCCAAAAAGGCCAGACCTTCCCGGCTAAAGGGAATTTCCCATGATTCCGCGTTTGTCGGGCGATTGTGAGGGACGCGAGCGGATTAGACGGAATAATTCCGTAAAATACTACGGAGTAATCCCATCCATGTCTCGTTGGGCATAGAGAGTGGTCATGATCCTCATCATCTTCGATCTCGAAGACCTCAGAAACAATCTGTCTGGACTCTTTGGCGTAGCCCTTCGAAGGCTTGCTGTTTGCTCACGCTGCCAAGATCTAATATCAGTCTTTGAAAAGTGGCTAAGATTTTGCATTTCTTAGCCACTTTTCAGGTTTGGGAAATAGGACGCCAAATAAAAAGGCCATCTGTCACCGTCCTTATCGTGAATATGCAGACTCTGGTAGGGATAGGTTGTTCTGACTGTAACAACCTCCTCAACAGGTTGAATTTTGTTGGGGTCATCAGACTTTCAGTCGGCAATTAGGTTAAGCCGGTTCTGAAACTAGGCTGGAGATTCGTGACCTCTCCTGCTTCATCTGCATATGCATCCGTCGATTTCTTAATGGCGCCGAAGGCTCGTTCAACGATATCCGCTGCCATCGAAAGATTCCAATTGCGGCGCGTGATTAACAACAATCGCATTGCTGGGTACCGGCCCGATCTCTTTAGGGTTAAGCCGATCCCCGATAGAAAGAACTAGCTGGGTCTCTTTATGCTTCGCTACCCCGGCTGCAATCATGCGG
>JAFAJU010000380.1 GCA_019236035.1 Verrucomicrobiota bacterium
GGTATTCTCGAGAGGCAGCCATGCACCCATCAGGCCAACGTCTAGCCGTCGCTCTCTCAGTTCTTCCAACTGCTGAGAGGTGTCCATTTCTGCCAGGATTAGCTCGACGTCCGGGAACCGGCGCCGGTAATTCCGCAGCAAGGTCGGCACTATGCCGTGCGCGAGAGAGGCGATAAAGCTGATAGCCAGCCGCCCTGTTTCTCCACGCGCTGCTCGGCGAGCGGCCTGAGCAGCGGTATCGGCGTCGCGCAGAAGTTGGCGGCAGCTCTGAAGGAATACATCCCCGGCTGCCGTCAACGCCACATGATGACTGTCGCGTTCCAGAAGTTTGGCGCCAATCTCCTCTTCCAGCTGTCGCAATTGCGTGGTCAGCGGCGGTTGGGAGATGTGAAGCCGTTCGGCCGCTCGACGGAAGTTCAACTCGTCGGCGACAGCGACAAAATATCGGAGATGCCGCAGTTCCATAATGGGGGAGGCGATATCTTTAACATATCAGCGCGTTAGAAACAAAGTAATTCCGTCTGGTCGATTCGAGGGTTAGGAAAGGACCAGGTAGCAGAATTTGCGTATCAGCTCGGAAAATAAGTATATGACAACACATCTAGAGAATGTTTGTGAGAATCCTAGTCTTGTCCGTTCAAATGTCGCAACGGACCGGCGTTGGCAAGGTATCAGCCGTCCCTATCAACCCGAAGATGTTGAAAGGTTGCGCGGATCTTTCTCCGTGGAATACACCTTGGCCAGAAAGGGGGCCGAGAGGCTCTGGCACTTGCTTCATGCAGAAGAATACGTTCCGGCCCTCGGCGCCTTGACCGGGAATCAGGCAGTGCAACAGGTAAAAGCCGGGCTCAAAGCCATCTATTTAAGCGGTTGGCAGGTCGCGGCAGATGCCAATCTCTCCGGGCAAATGTACCCCGACCAAAGTCTTTATCCCGCCAACAGTGTGCCCGCCGTGGTGAAGCGGATCAATCAGGCGCTTTTACGGGCTGATCAGATCTATCATCACGAAGGGAAGAACGGCGTGGATTGGATGGCGCCGATTGTGGCAGATGCAGAAGCTGGATTCGGCGGCCCATTGAACGTCTTCGAGCTGGTCAAAGCGATGATTGAGGCCGGAGCCGGTGGCGTCCACCTTGAGGACCAACTGGCTTCTGAGAAGAAATGCGGTCACATGGGCGGCAAGGTGCTAGTTCCGACCCGACAAGCGATTCGTAACCTCGTTGCCGCTCGACTCGCGGCCGATGTCTGTAGCGTGCCGACTGTCATCGTGGCCCGGACCGACGCCAACGCCGCCGCACTGCTGACTAGCGACATAGATGAAAAGGATCGTCCATTTCTGACCGGTGAACGGACGGTCGAAGGTTTTTACCGGGTTAGTGCCGGTATCGATCAAGCCATTGCCCGCGGTCTTTCGTATGCGCCTTATGCCGACTTGCTTTGGTGCGAAACCAGCGAGCCGAACCTCATTGAGGCGAAGAAATTTGCCAACGGGATTCACGCGAAGTTCCCCGGTAAACTGCTGGCTTATAATTGCTCGCCTTCGTTCAATTGGCGGAAAAAGCTCGCTGATAATGCCATTGCTTCGTTTCAGAAGGATCTGGCCGCCATGGGTTACAAATTTCAGTTTATCACCCTTAGTGGATTCCACGCGCTGAATTACAGCATGTTTACTTTGGCCAAAGGCTATCGTGAACGCGGGATGTTGGCCTATGCAGACCTCCAGAGCGCCGAATTCGCCGCCGAAGCGCAAGGCTACACCGCAACCAAACATCAACGCGAGGTCGGTACCGGTTATTTCGATGACGTGGCTCAGACCATTGCTCAAGGAACATCATCGACCATCGCGCTAAACGGTTCGACCGAGCACGAGCAGTTCCATTGAGACGTTTGGCTATCCGCAACGTACTCGTTAATTTGTGTGAGCCTCCGCCAGGCAGCGCAGGTGTGAAACAGGCACAACTATCAATCTAAACCGAACTTGAATCTATGAAGAACAAACTCAAATTGCCTGACGGGGTTGAAATCACCGCAACCATTTCGCCGGCTGCAGAGGAAGTCTTAGTTCCGAAGGCTATTGAACTCATTGCTGCGCTGCATCGAAAGTTTAATGAACGCCGCAAAGAGCTGCTGCAACGCAGAGGCCAACGACAGGCGGATCTGGATACCGGCAAGATGCCGGATTTCCTGCCCGAAACCGAGAACGTGCGCAGAAGCGATTGGACCGTAGCTTCCATACCAGCAGATCTGCAAGATCGCCGCGTGGAGATCACCGGGCCGACCGACCGCAAAATGGTGATCAATGCACTGAATTCCGGTGCGAAAGTCTTCATGGCTGATTTTGAAGATGCCAATACTCCGACCTGGGACAACCTAATGGAAGGCCAGATTAACTTGCAGGATGCAATTCGTCGGACGATCGAATTCAAGAGTTCGGAGGGCAAGGAATACCGGCTGAAAGAGCGCGTGGCCGTGCTATTCGTTCGACCGCGCGGTTGGCATTTACCGGAAAAGCATTTGCTAGTCGATGGAGAGCAAGTGTCAGGTAGCCTGTTCGACTTTGCGTTATATATGTTTCATAACGCGAAAGAGCTGCTGGCTCGCCAATCCGGGCCCTATTATTACCTGCCAAAGCTGGAGAGCCACCTTGAAGCGCGTCTCTGGAACGATGTTTTCAATTTCACTCAGGATTGGTTGGGTATTCCACGCGGTTCGATTCGAGCGACGGTGTTGATCGAGACGATCCTGGCGGCGTTTGAGATGGATGAAATCCTATACGAATTGAAAGATCATTCTGCCGGGCTCAATTGCGGTAGATGGGATTACATCTTCAGCTGTATCAAGCGCTTCAGAAACCAGCCGGATTTCATTCTGGCAGAGCGCGCGTTGGTGACCATGACTACCCATTTCATGCGCTCCTATTCATTGCTATGCATCAAGACCTGCCACCGCAGAGCGATTCACGCCATGGGAGGCATGGCCGCTCAGATCCCGGTCAAGAATGACGAGAAGACGAACGAGCAGGCGTTTGCAAAGGTTCGCGCCGACAAGGAACGAGAAGCAACCGATGGGCATGATGGCACGTGGGTGGCGCATCCTGGTCTGGTTGCAACCGCTTTGACGGCGTTTGATGCGGTAATGAAAACCCCCCACCAAATTGATCGAAAACGGGACGATGTCCAGATCACCGCGGCTGATATTCTGAAATTTGGACCTGAAGGACCGATCACGGAGCAAGGCTTGCGGACTAACATAACCGTGGGTGTGCAGTACCTGGAATCGTGGCTGCGGGGCGTCGGCTGTGTCCCGATCTTCAATCTGATGGAAGATGCCGCTACAGCAGAAATCTCCCGAGCTCAAGTCTGGCAGTGGATGCGGCATCCGCGCGGCATTCTGTCGGACGGGCGCAAAGTGACTCAGGAACTATTTCGCAGTCTGCTGAAAGAAGAGCTTGTCAAGATCCAGTCGTGGGTGGGTCAAGAGCAGTACTCGACAGGTAAGTATCGAGAGGCCGCCGCCCTGTTTGATCAAATAACGACCGACGATCGGTTTGTCGATTTCCTTACACTACCGGGCTACGGACAGCTTGATTAACATCCTGAAACGAACGCCCGCTCCATCGCCTTCGATACGGCCTTTTCGTCATAGTGCTCCGGCGGGAGCAAGTTCTCGCTGGAATCCGTCAGAGATGGCAGGCCACTGTAAGGCGGTCTGTAACCGCTGCCCTTTGGGCCAATAGCGCTGTGCTTCGTCCCGGAATTTCAGCGGCCAGGCCTCGAACAGCAAAGTCT